>JACKEB010000038.1 GCA_020633205.1 Polyangiaceae bacterium | reverse complement strand
TGGGGCAATCCCCAGCTCTTCACAGGCACGCAGAACACCCAAGTGAGCGATGCCCCGCGCTGCACCACCGGTGCCTACGAACGCGACCTTTGGACGACGGGGAAACGCTGGACCATTTTCGGGCTTCGGCATCGGACTCCTCTGGCTCTCGAGCGCCCCCCACTCTCGAGCCAACCGCTAGGCGGCCAAAACTGCCCACTCTGGGCATCGAAACACTAATGCAACCATCCTGTAACCTGTAGGACGACCGAGCTCACGGGCAACTTCACGACGAAGTTTCAGTCAGCTCCGACCGACACCCACGCTTCCCTACCTCACGCGACCGAGTGCATCCGGATTGGGACGCGGCGTTGATCACCGAACCCTGCACACGTTCACGGACCCTGCACACGTCCCAGGCTGGCTTTTTTTTGGGGGGGGAGAGGCACGTTGCAAAGCAGAACGCGCCACGCCCACACGCGTTGCACAGCCGCGCATCACGCATCACGCATCACGCGAGAATCGCAAATAAGGCTGGGAGCGAGCACCCGAACGCGCCACGTGTTGCAGGGCGCGCCAGCGTCCACTTTGCCAGCCCCCGAACTCGGCGCTCCGCGGCGTCTACATTCCGCTGATGATGCGGAACGATTCTCCGTGCGGAACCAACTCCAAGCGATTGTCGGCGACCTTGCGCCGCCACACCTCACCTTGATGCGTTGGGATGCGGTAGCTCGCGCTGTAGGTGAAGTCGACGTAGATCACGTTCTTGCGCCCACGCCCAATCTGGCGATAGCGGATCTCGTAGCGGATGTTGCGCGTCTCACGGAACTTGGACTTCAGGTACTCTTCGAGTCCCGCGTAGTCGATGTCGTCCTGCGAGTCGGTGTTGCCACCATCCTCGTAGTAGCGCTTGTCCGCTAGCTTCAGCAGCAGCGCGATGTTCTGGCGCTCGACTGCCTTGCGATACTCCTCACAGAAGTCGACGACACGCTGGTTGTACTCCGTGTCCTCGACGTCGGTATTTGGAATGTAGTGAGTCTTGCAGCCCACGAGGAGCAGCGCGAAGCAAAGCCCGAGCAGGGTCTTCATGATCCGGTTCATGATCGTCGCCCGCTGAATACGGGAAGTGTTTGAGGCAGCATCAGACACGAGCGGCAGCATTCGCGAGCCCAACATGAGCAAGGGGCGTTCCATTCCGCGCGAGCCTACTTGTCTTCGCGCATCGCGCAACCATCAAGACCCCTGCAATCCCTGGTCTTTTAGCCAAGCAGATAGCGTTGGCCAGCCCGGCTGAGCGGTCGCGGGCGACCCTGGCCCAACCTGGGAGGGATCCGGCCAGCTTGAACCTGAGTTGCCGCTCAGCCGCGCCAAAATGTCAGCCCTCAGGGGGAGTAGGCTGGGAGTTGTGCCTTCTTGGCGCTGGGCACTCAAGCGTATCGCCAGCGCACCATGAGCGGGAGGAGGCGCGTTCGCGCACTCGAGCAACCGATCCACCGCCGCCCCTCGATGGTCTGCCACGATCACTAGCATGTGTTCCGCGTGGCCTCCCTGGAGCAACTCCAAAGCGACCAGCAACGCCTCGAACGGGGCTGCGTACCCAGCGCCCACGCTGGTGCAGGGTCCACCCAGGCCGAAGAGGATTGAAACCATGCCCGGAGCGAGGTTGGGACTCGTCGCGGGAAACTTCCGCGGATCCGCTCGGCCATGCCCGCGCTCGGTCAGGCGGGCCTGATACGCAGCGTTGTGCTCCATGCTTCCGAGCACGCTTCCCATCACGACCCCCGTACGTTGTCGCTCCCCCCGAGGCTCGTTCATTTCCTCCGGGATAACATCAAGAGCCGCGCTACAACACAGTGCGCTCAACGTATCCAGTCGTCGCACGTGGATTGGATCCAGACTCGAGTGCGCGATGAGCGCGTCGGTTCGCGGACTGCTCTGTGGTGTTCCGCACTGGG
>JACKEB010000037.1 GCA_020633205.1 Polyangiaceae bacterium | reverse complement strand
CTCCGCGACGCGGGGCAGACCACCGGTGATGTCCTGCACCTTCGTGGTGTCGCGAGGCATCTTCGAGAGCGGCTCGCCGGGGTAGATCATCTCGCCGTCCTGGCAGACGATGTTGGCGCCGACCGGCAGCAAGTAGCGAGCGTCCAGCTCCGTACCCGGGATCTTCACCGGCTCGCCCGTCTCCGGGTCGATGATGGTGATGCGGGGGCGCAGATCTGCAGCGCGGGACTCAGTGACGATCTTGCGGCTCAAGCCAGTCAGCTCGTCCACCTTCTCGGTGAAGGTCACGCCTTCGACGAGATCGCCGAACTGCACGAGGCCCTGCACCTCGGTGAGGATGGGCGTTGCGAACTGATCCCACTCAGCGACCTCGGTGCCAGCCTTCACGCGGTCACCGTCCTTGATCTTCAGCTCAGCGCCGTAGACCAAGCGATGGTGCTCACGCTCACGACCGGTGTCGTCCATGACGACCAGCTCACCGTGACGGTTCATCACGACGACCTTGCCGTCTTGCTTCACCGCAGTCTGCGTGGTGCGTAGCCGCACGGTACCGTCAGTGCGCGTCTCGAGCTTGTTCTGCTCGATCTTGCCGCGCGCCGCCGCACCACCGATGTGGAACGTACGCATCGTCAGCTGAGTACCAGGCTCACCGATGGACTGGGCGGCGATGATGCCGACAGCTTCACCGATGTTGACGCGGTAGCCACGCGCGAGGTCGCGGCCGTAGCACATGGCGCACACACCACGACGGGTCTGGCAGGTGAGCACCGAGCGGATGACCACCTCTTCGATGCCCGCGTCTTCGATGCCACGCACCAGGGCTTCGTCGAGCTCGGTGTTGTTCGCGACGAGCACCTCGCCAGTGAGCGGATCGACGACGTCCTCGAGCACCACGCGGCCGAGGATACGGTCGCCGAGGGGCTGAATGACTTCGCCGGCCTCTTCCAGCTTGGTGACGCGGATACCGTCCAGCGTGCCGCAGTCGTACTCGGCAACCACGGCGTCCTGCGCGACGTCGACGAGACGACGAGTCAGGTAACCGGAGTTTGCAGTCTTCAACGCGGTGTCCGCGAGGCCCTTACGAGCGCCGTGGGTCGAGGTGAAGTACTGGAGCACCGTGAGGCCTTCGCGGAAGTTCGCGGTGATGGGCGTCTCGATGATTTCGCCCGAGGGCTTGGCCATCAGTCCGCGCATAGCTGCGAGCTGGCGCATCTGCTGGGTCGAGCCACGAGCACCCGAGTCAGCCATGATGTAAATCGGGTTGAAGCTGGCTTCGCCATCTTCGCTCTTGCCGATGACCGCCATCATCTCTTCGGTGACGCGATCCGCGACGCCAGCCCAGATGTCGACGACCTTGTTGTAGCGCTCGCCGTCGGTGATCAGACCTTCCTGGTACTGATCGACGACGCGCTCCAGCTCGGCCTGCGCGGCCTCGATGAGGTCCTTCTTCTTGTCCGGGATGACCATGTCGTCCATGCAGACGGACACGCCACCCTTGGTCGCAAAGTGGTAGCCGAGGGTACGCAAGCGGTCGGCAAGGAGAACGGTCTCCTTGTTCTTGTGCTTGCGGTAGCAGACGTCGATGAGCTGGCTGAGCGCTTTCTTGCTGAGCACCTTGTTGACGTAGTCGAACGGGATCTGCGGAGGCAGGATCTCGCTGATCAACACACGGCCAACGGTGGTCTCGACGATGCGGCTACGCGGGTTGCCCTCTTCGTCCTTGTCCTGGATGCGGACGCGGATTGGCGCGTGCAGCTCGGCAGAGCCGTTGTCGTAGGCCATGCGCACCTCGCTGGGAGATGCGTAGACGCCAGCGATGAAGCCCTCGGCCTTCTCGCCGTCAGCCTTGAAGGAGCCTTCCTTGAAGGCACCCTTGGCGGACTTACGAGCGCGCGTGGCGTAGTAAAGGCCAAGCACGATGTCCTGCGTGGGGTTGATGATCGGGCGACCGTTGGCCGGGCTCAGGATGTTGTTCGTGCTCATCATGAGCACGCGCGCTTCCATCTGGGCCTCGACGCTGAGCGGTACGTGAACCGCCATCTGGTCACCGTCGAAGTCAGCGTTGAACGCCGTACACACGAGGGGGTGCAGCTGGATGGCCTTACCCTCGATGAGCACGGGCTCAAACGCCTGGATACCCAGACGGTGCAGCGTGGGTGCACGGTTCAGGAGCACCGGGTGCTCCGTGATCACTTCCTCGAGGATATCCCAAACCTCGGGACGC
>JACKEB010000036.1 GCA_020633205.1 Polyangiaceae bacterium | reverse complement strand
TATTCGTGAAGGCGGCCGCACCGTCGGCGCCGGTGTCGTCACCAAGATCGTCGAGTGATGTCAGCCCGCGCGGCGGGCCCCAAAAAGACCCAAAAGGCGAGGACGAATATCGTCCTCGCCTGTTCGGTCTGCGGAGCTCGAAATTACAAGAGCACCAAGGCCCGCCGTGAAGGCGCTGAGATGCTGCAGCTCAAGAAATTCTGCAGCGCCTGCAACGCCCACACGCTGCACATCGAATCGAAATAGAGCGCAAAACACAGGGGTATAGCTCAGTTGGTAGAGCAGCGGATTCCAAATCCGCAGGTCGGGAGTTCGAGCCTCTCTGCCCCTGCCGCCTCAAGAAGGGCGGCTAGCCGCCTCAAAACGGCCACCGCCTCCAAGTCAGAAAAGTCGCAGGAATCGAAAGTCTCCAATGGCCAGCAAGGAAAAAGAACGCGAAGCCGAGGACGTCGAAGAGACGGAAGGTGGAGACGCGTCTGACGAGGAGCTCGACCAAGACCTGGACGACTCCGGCGACGATAGTGACGACTCGGACGATGACGACTCGGACGATGACGACTCGGACGATGACGACTCGGATTACGAAGGCGATGACGAGGCCGAGGCTTCCGGTGACGACGACGTAGTCGATGCCGAGTTCGAGGCAGCAGGCGAGGAGGAGACCGAGGAAGAGGATGACGGTGAGTCGCCTGCCAACCTCGGGACCACGCGCTACGTACACGCAGCTCTCTTTTCCGCAGGGATCCTGCTTGCGTACATCGCAGGCAAGCTCCTCGGGGGCTTGTGGAACGTGCTCGCCGAGTGGCCAGCAGCCGTCGACGCTGTCCCGCAGTTGCTCGCCTACTCCGAGGACGATCGTCCCACGTTCACAATGGCGGCCGGCGCGGTCATTGGAGCGATCACGATCATCCAGATCTACCGCAAGCCGCACATCCGTGCTTGGGCGGACGAGGTCGCTCAGGAGCTAACCAAGGTCACCTGGCCCAATCGAGAGACTGTGGCCAACGGAACCATCGTCGTGGTCGTGGCTAGCATCATCGCAACTGTCTACATCGCAGTGCTCGATCGCTTCTGGGGCTTTGTCACTTCTTTGGTCTACGGGGTGTGAAGATGGAAACCGAAGCGATGGCAAGCAAGAAGTGGTACGTGGTCACGACCTACTCGGGCTACGAGAACAAGGTCAAGCTGGCCCTGCAGGAGCGCATCCGGCAGTTCAAGGTCGAGGAGCAGTTCGGCGAGATCCTAATCCCCACGGAAACGGTCACCGAGCAGACGAAGGACGGCAAGAGCCGCGTCAAGACCAAGACCAGCTTCCCGGGCTACGTGTTCGTCGAAATGGACATGAACGAGCACGCTTGGCACATCGTCAAGGACACGCCCAAGGTCACTGGATTCATCGGCAACCAGAAGCCGCAAGAGGTGAAGCCGCCGCACATCGAAGAGGTCCGCAAGGGCATCAGCGAAGGCGCGGTCAAGCCCAAGCCCCGTCACCAATTCCAAGAGGGTGACGAGGTCCGCGTCATCGTCGGCGCGTTCGCAAACTTCTCGGGGACGGTCCAAGAGGTCAAACCCGATAAGCAGAAGCTCAAAGTCATGGTCAGCATCTTTGGGCGCCCAACTCCTGTTGAGCTCGACTTCAACCACGTGGAGAAGCGCTAGCTCAAGCAAGGCGACTCGAACGACGCACCACACCACGGTGCTCCAGTCATCGCGCTGTCAATGGCAGAGCCGACTGTGAAAGTGGGAGTCCGAGAGACGCGAAAGGTTCGGATAAATGGCAGCAGGTAAGAAAAAGGTCACAGGCTTCATCAAGCTGCAGCTGCAGGCGGGTAAGGCCAACCCGTCGCCCCCCGTTGGTCCCGCGCTAGGTCAGCACGGCGTCAACATCATGCAGTTCTGCAAGGACTTCAACGCGCGTAGCGCGAAGCTCGGCGACACCATCGTGCCCGTCGAGATCACGGTCTTCGCAGATCGCAGCTACACCTTCATCATGAAGTCGCCGCCGGCGAGCGTCCTCCTCAAGGAGGCGATCGGCCTGCGTGCGACCGGCAAGCCTGGCACCGGTTCCAAGGAGCCCAACAAGCAGAAGGTTGGGAAGATCACCTGGGACCAGGTCAAGCAGGTCGCCGAGACCAAGATGAAGGACATGAACGCGACGGACGTCGAGGCAGCGGCCCGCACGATTGCAGGCACCGCACGCTCGATGGGCATCGACGTAGTGTGAACAGTTACTGGCGCGTCACTCGCGGTTTGAGTTCGCTCGAGCAGCAAGGGGCGTAGCCCAGGAGTCGAAAGACGAAATATGCCGAAAACACCTAAAAAACGCGTGAAGGCGCTCGAGAAAGTCGATCGTCAGAAGCGCTACACCCTGAGCGAGGCAGCTCAACTAGTTAAGGATGCTGCCTATGCGAAGTTCGACGAATCTGTCGATGTCGCCGTTCGCCTCGGGGTCAACCCCAAGCACGCCGATCAGATGGTCCGCGGTGCTCTCGTCCTGCCTCACGGCACCGGCAAGAGCATCCGGGTTCTCGTTTTCGCCAAGGGCGACAAAGAACGAGAAGCCACTGAAGCCGGCGCTGACTTCGCGGGTGCAGATGACCTCGTAGCGAAGGTGCAAGGCGGATTCATGGACTTCGATCGCGTGATTGCGACGCCCGACATGATGGGCGCGGTCGGTAAGCTCGGCCGCATCCTCGGGCCTCGTGGTCTCATGCCAAACCCGAAGGTCGGTACCGTGACCTTCGACGTCGCCAATGCAGTCAAGGAAGCCAAGGCCGGCAAGGTCGA
>JACKEB010000035.1 GCA_020633205.1 Polyangiaceae bacterium | reverse complement strand
ACCGAAGAGATCCTCAAGCGAGGCCAGGAAGCGTTCAAGCGATTGACACCCGAAGAGCAAGCGGACCTCGCTGACAACACCATGGCGGACCCCGCCGAACTGATAAGTTGGCTGGATGCTCCGTGAGCAATGTGGTTCAACTTCGCGGCTTGGGGCAGACCGCGAAGTTTCTTGAGCAGCGGAACAAGCTCAACCCCGGCGTGCAGCAGCACCTGAAGCGCGCAATCAACAAGCTGCGCACCTCAAACAAGCTGCCTGCGGATGCTGATGTCGACGACTTCGTTCCGCCGGTATACCAGGCGTGGCAACGTGCAATCGATGGCACGGATCTATGGCTGCTCTACACGCTTGAGGAGAACGGCTCCGTCATTCTTCGAGCGATCCGCGATCACGTGCGCGGCGCGTACTAAAGCAACCTTCGCCCCACGCGGCAGAAACCCGCCCATGCATGGCAAGCCACCAGCTACTCGGTCGAGTCTGGGCGGGGCTGCCGTGCCTCGAGGTCTACGTGCGGTCGGACGGCACCGCGGCACACTGGCGTTGGGGTGACCGGTGGCTGGTGACGGCCTGCGCACAACGCTGAAGCCGCCAGGTTTCCCTGGTGGCTTCCTGCATGCGACCTAGTTTCCAGAGCCGAACGCATCCTTGAGGATTCGGCGCACAGTCGATGCTTTCAATCCAAGCGCGGCAGCCCCCGAAGCCACCAGTGCGGCGTCGAGCGCGGCGCAGACGGCAACATCACCAGCAGAGCTCGCAGCGGACTGCTCCCAGGATCTCACTTGGCCAAGGAACGTCACGATCTCCTCCTCGTCCCTCAACGCGACGGAGCGGCAGAAGTTGCGACGGGAGGCAGTCGAGAGACTCCTCTACGCCCAGTTTCCTCCCGGCAACTCTTTCCCCTGCGGCTGGAACCATGTGGGTCGGTACGCGCGTACGACACCTCCTCCGAGTTGATGGAGCCCGACGGCGTCGTCCGTCGCGCCGACAGGTGATTCTCTCCGCTGGGGAGCGTTGGCTTGGCCATTTTCCCGAACGCCGATGACAACGTTCTCGTTGGCGTGACGGTGGACACGTTCAAGCAGCTCGCACCCAGACCCCGGATGGCCTAGAATCGCCCCAGTCCTACGAGTCACGGAGCAAGGCGGCGCTCGCGACCACCATCGCCATCGGTGGCACCGTCGACCTGGTTTCGCTCTTCAAGTGACGGTGATTGCTCAGGACGACACGGTGCGGCCAACGGCCGCTTAGAACGACGAGAGCCACCTAGCGGCAAAAACCGCGGGTGGCTCTTCTTCAGGGCCGCGATGGACTAAGTGTCAAGCTCGACTGCGCACGTTGGAAGTCTTGCGCATCATCCTCGCGGAAGTTAAGTGGGAAACGGCAAGGTGGACAGATCGACGCACTGCGTACTGCCGTAGGGTCGTATTCTCAATGGAGCAGGGGCGAGGTGGAGGCCACAGCATTCTAGAATGGAACTCTCTGCCCTACTCGTGCCAACGGAACGCCCTCCCACCGACATCGAGGTGAAGCGAGCGCTCCTGCTGTTTGACCAAGTTTTCCTAATCCCTCCTGACGACCGGGACATCTTTCCGCCGGCTTTCTACATGCAGGCGATGTTTCCGGAGATTCCCATCCCTGTGTACCTGAACCAGGGCCCCGTACTTCCGCTTGGAAAGAACGCTGGGTACGACGACGCGTTTGAGCGCTTGCTCGACGACTCCAGGGAGGCTCAAGCGCAAGGACTCTTGGTACTGAAGCCGCCTGCTCCCGATCCCCAGGGTCTTCACATTGGCGGGGCACCGTACCCGGAAGATCGGGGCCCGCCCATGCCCATCCTGCACTTCACAAGAGTGTTCACATCATCTGAGCCCCTCATGCGCTCGATGATGCAAGGGCTCCCCCGCCTCCAGGCGCTAACCAAGTCGAATCCTGTCGAAGTGGCGCCGAGCGGCCACGAGCACGGGTGGAACAAACTATTCGCACTGGGCGAAGGTGATGTCGGCGGCCTGGTGACTCGCCTAACAGCATCAAGGATAGGGAGCTTGGTGAAGTGCCTAGACATCGCAACGAAGGCATCGATCCATCTATTCTCCGCCGATCGTGGGGTGGCGGCGACCCTTGGAGCGGTAGAGCGGCTCGCCGAAGGCTCTCTGGAGTCTGTGCTCGGCGATGATGAGCAAAGGTCTGTACGGATGGCTCAGCGCGCAGAGAACGTGCTTGCTCAACTCTTTGTCCCTGATGCGGTGCTGGGGCAAATGACGTACAGGCAGGTACTCGCCTGCCGAACTCGTAGCTGGGGCGACGCTGGCGAGAGACGGGAACTCTTTTTCCGTGTGGTTAGATCGCTGTCAAACGAGTGTCGAAGCGATGATGAGTTCGATCGGCGAGTGAAGGTTGAAGTCGAGGGGTACCTAAAGGCATGCAGGGACTTCAACGATGAGGTGAAGGGTAAAAGCATCTCTCTTGCGGCCGTCACATCCCTTGGGGCGCTCACTGCTGGAGCCGCGGCAAACCAGCTGTTGGGTATCGATTCCTTCGCAACCGCAGTAGTTGGAGCTGGAGCCGCAGTGTTGGGGACAGTGGCCAAGGAGGCACCGCATCTCCTAAAAATGTGGACTGCTCGCGGCAGAACGCGAGCTGGCGCGGGTCGTGCTCTGTACGGACCCTACGAGAGTCTGAAGCTCAGGTAGGCTCCACGGCACCAAGTCCTGCGTCACTGCCTCCTGCGCCAACTCGCTGTGGAGCACGCAGACCAAGCCGGGATGTCGCCACGCCGTGACAGAATGGACCCGAATCTTATTTGTGGTTCCACCACTGCTGGGGGCGGGATCGCCGTTTCCACCGCTGGAGGCGAATTCACCAGCGCCGGGCGAGGCGAAGCCAATGCCCGGCCAGTCGGCGAGAGACGACGCGACGTAACCCCGCGGAAACACGCCCACCCGAACCCGAACCCGAACCCGAACCCGAA
>JACKEB010000034.1 GCA_020633205.1 Polyangiaceae bacterium | reverse complement strand
TCCTTCTCCACCATCTTCTTCGCGCTCTTGATGGTGTTGACGTAGCCGCGCTCCTCCAGCTTGTTGTAGATGAAGGGCTTGAACAGCTCGAGGGCCATCTTCTTCGGCAGACCGCACTGATGTAGCTTCAGCGTGGGGCCGACGACGATGACGGAACGACCTGAGTAGTCGACGCGCTTGCCGAGCAGGTTCTGACGGAAGCGCCCCTGCTTACCCTTGAGCATATCGCTCAAGCTCTTCAGCGGGCGCTTGTTGGGACCGGTGATGGTCTTGCCACGGCGACCGTTGTCGAACAGCGCGTCCACCGCCTCCTGCAGCATGCGGCGCTCGTTGCGGATGATGATCTCAGGCGCGTTGAGCTCGAGCAGACGCTTCAGGCGGTTGTTGCGGTTGATGACGCGACGGTAGAGGTCGTTCAAGTCGCTGGTTGCGAAGCGACCACCATCGAGGGGCACCAGGGGACGCAGGTCCGGCGGCAGCACGGGGATGACACTGAGCATCATCCACTCCGGGCGGTTGCCGCTTCCACGGAACGCCTCCACGACCTTGAGACGCTTGGCAATCTTCTTGCGCTTGGCCTCGCTGGTCGCGACCTTCATTTCCGCACGGAGCTGCTCCGCGAGGTCGTGCACCTCGACGCGCTTGAGCAGCGAGACCACGGCCTCGCCACCCATCTGCGCCTCGAACGCGTCGTCGCCGTACTCGTCGAGCAACTGGGCGTACTTTTCCTCGGTGAGCAGGTCGCCGAGCGCGAGCCCCGTCTCCTTGGGATCGATGACGATGTAGGCCTCGCAGTAGAGAACCTTCTCGAGATCCTTGAGGGTGATGTCGAGGATGTTGCCGATACGCGAGGGCAGGCTCTTCAAGAACCAGATGTGCGCGACCGGCGTGGCCAGGTTGATGTGGCCAAGCCGCTCACGACGCACCTTGCTCTGGATGACTTCGACACCGCACTTCTCGCAGACGATGCCACGGTGCTTCATGCGCTTGTACTTGCCGCAGATGCACTCGTAGTCCTTCACCGGTCCGAAGATCTTCGCGCAGAAGAGCCCGTCGCGCTCCGGCTTGAAGGTTCGGTAGTTGATGGTCTCGGGCTTCTTTACCTCGCCGTGTGACCACTCCTTGATCTTCTCAGGGCTGGCCAGCGAGATCCGCATGGCCGAGAAGGAGAGCGGATCCTTGGGCTTCTCGAAGAAGGAGAAAATATCTCTCATCGTTAACCTCTCACTCCTCGGCTGCGGTAGCCGTCTCGACCAATTCCACGTTCAAACACAAAGACTGAAGCTCTTTGATCAACACGTTGAAGCTCTCCGGCAGGCCGGCCTCCAGCGTGTAATCACCCTTCACGATCGCCTCGTACATGCGAGTACGACCCTGGACGTCATCGCTCTTTACCGTGAGGAACTCCTGGAGCGCGTAGGCGGCACCGTAGGCCTCCATCGCCCAGACTTCCATTTCACCGAGACGCTGACCGCCGAACTGCGCCTTACCACCCAGCGGCTGCTGCGTGACGAGGGAGTACGGCCCGATGGAGCGCGCGTGGATCTTGTCGTCGACGAGGTGATGTAGCTTCAGCATGTACATCACACCGACGGTGACATCCTCGTCGAAGGGCTCCCCGGTGCGTCCGTCGAACACGATCGACTGACCCGAGGGGTTCACCCCGGCGAGCTTCAGCGCGCCCTTGATCTGGACCTCCGACGCACCATCGAACACCGGCGTGGCGAAGAACACGCCGCGCTGGAGCTTCCTCGACAGATGCTTGATGTCGTCGTCCGTCATCTGGTCGATCTTGACCATGGCCTCGGCGTCGTTCGCGTAAACCTCGCGGATACGCGTACGCAGCTTGTCCACGTGCGCCTTGTGCTCGAGCAGCCGCTCGATGCTCTTACCGAGCATCTTCGCGCCCCAGCCAAGGTGGGTCTCCAAGATCTGCCCCACGTTCATACGGCTAGGCACGCCGAGGGGGTTGAGGACGATGTCGACCGGAGTGCCATCGGCGAGGTAAGGCATATCCTCTTCCGGGAGGATACGGCTCACGACACCCTTGTTTCCGTGACGACCGGCCATCTTGTCGCCGACCTGGAGCTTGCGCTTGATGGCGATGTAGACCTTCACCATCTTGATCACGCCCGGGGGCAGCTCGTCGCCGCGGCTCAGGCGGTCGATCTTGTCGCGGAAGTGCTCCTCGCGGGTGCGGACGAGCTCGTCCAGGTCATGAAGCAGCTGGGCGATTTGGTCACTGCCCTCTTCCAGCTGAATCTCGCCCCAGTACTTGCGCGGGATGCCGTCGAGCACCTCGTCGCTGAGCTTGTCGTCCTTCGCGAGCAACACCTTACCCGAGTCGTCGACCAGCTTGGCCGTGGTGACCTTGCCGGCGAGCACGTCGCGCATCTTGCGGAAGTAAGAGTCACGAATGACCTTCACCTCTTCATCGCGGGTACGCTCGAGCTTCGCGCGCTCCTGATCCTCGATGGCCTTGGCGCGCTCGTCCTTGTCGGTGCCCTTGCGGGAGAAGATGCGCGCGTCGATCACGATGCCGCCGACACCCGGAGGTACCTTGAGCGAGCTGTCGCGAACGTCGCCTGCCTTTTCACCGAAGATGGCGCGCAGGAGCTTCTCCTCCGGGGAGAGCTGGCTCTCGCCCTTGGGAGTGATCTTGCCGACCAGGATGTCGCCAGGCTTCACCTCTGCGCCGATGCGGACCACGCCGGCGTCGTCGAGATCCTTCAACGCTTCCTCGCCCACGTTGGGGATGTCGCGCGTGATCTCTTCCTTGCCGAGCTTGGTGTCGCGGGCGATGCACTCGAACTCTTCGATGTGCACCGAGGTGTAGACGTCTTCCTTCGTGACGCGCTCGCTGAGGAGGATCGAGTCTTCGAAGTTGTACCCCTGCCAAGGCATGAACGCGACGACCACGTTCTGGCCGAGCGCGAGCTCGCCCATGTTGCACGCGGGACCGTCAGCCAACACGTCACCCGCGACCACCGTCTCACCCGCGCGCACGATGGGGCGCTGGGTGTAGCAGGTGCTCTGGTTGCTGCGCTGGTACTTGTTCAGGTGGTAGATGTCCGGGACCTCGTCGCCTTCGCCACCCGTGGCGCGAACCACGATGCGCTCGGCGTCGACGCTGACGACCACGCCGTCACGCTTGGCGGCGACACAGACGTTGGAGTCCATGGCCACGCGGCGCTCCATACCGGTGCCCACGAAGGGCGCTTCCGTACGGATGAGCGGCACAGCTTGACGCTGCATGTTTGCGCCCATGAGAGCGCGGTTGGCGTCGTCGTGCTCCAAGAAGGGCACCAGGGCCGCCGCGACGCTCACCATCTGGTTCGGCGCAACGTCCATGAGCGCGATCTGCTCGGGCGAGGTCATGCGGAAGTCGCCGTTGTAACGCGCCGAAACCATGCTGCCGGTGAACTTACCGGTGGGGTCCATGGGCGTGCTCGCCTGGGCGATGTACTTCCCCTCCTCTTGGAGGGCGCTGTACCACTTGATCTCGGGCGTAACCGCGCCTTCCTTTACCGTGCGGTAAGGCGTCTCGACGAAGCCGTACTCATTCACGCGAGCAAAGGTAGACAGCGACGCGATGAGGCCGATGTTCGGACCTTCAGGCGTCTCAATCGGGCAGATACGACCGTAGTGCGTGGCGTGAACGTCGCGCACCTCGAAGCCTGCACGCTCGCGGGTTAGACCACCGGGCCCGAGCGCCGACAGGCGACGCTTGTGGGTCACCTCGCTGAGCGGGTTCGTCTGGTCCATGAACTGCGAGAGCTGGCTGGAGCCGAAGTACTCCTTGACCACCGCGCCGACTGGCTTGGCGTTGATCAAGTCGTGGGGCATGAGCGTGTCGATCTCCTGAGAGACGCTCATGCGCTCCTTGATCGCGCGAGCCATGCGCACCAGACCGATGCGGTACTGGTTCTCCATCAGCTCGCCGACGGCGCGCACGCGACGGTTGCCCAAGTGGTCGATGTCGTCGACGCTGCCACGGCCGTTCTTCAGCTCGATGAGGTGACGCACCGTCTCCACGATGTCGTCGTGGGTCAGGGTGGTGGTCTCGAGGCCAGGGACGTCGACCTCTTCCTTGCCGCTGTAGAACTTGTAGTTCAGCTTGAGGCGACCGACCGCCGAGAGGTCGTAGCGCTCGGCGTTGAAGAACAGGTTGTGGAACAGCGTCTTCGCCGTCTCGAGCGTGGGCGGATCGCCCGGGCGCAGACGACGGTAGATCTCCATGATCGCGTCTTCGGTGGTCTTCACCTTGTCAGCGATCAGCGTATCCCGGAGGAAAGAGCCGACGTTGAGGCCGTCGATGAAGAGCACCTGGAACTCCTTGATGCCGGCCTCATGCAGGCGATCCAGGATGGTCTCGGTGACTTCCTCGTTGCACTCCAGGAGGACCTCGCCGGTCTCCTTGTCGATCACGTCTTCCGCACTGACCTTGCCGATCAGCTCGGTCACCTCGATCGGCAGGCGATCGATGTCACTCTCGCGCAGGCGCTTGATCGCCGCGCGGGTGAACTTGGTGTTCTTCTTGACGATGACCTTGTCGCCAATCTTGATGTCACGGGTCGCGCGCTGGCCGGCGAGGAGGTCGAAGTTGACGCTCTTCTCGTACTTGCCCGGGCCCTTCATGTAGACCGTTTCCGTGTCGTAGAAACGGTTCAGGAGCTCCTGGGTGTTGAAGCCAAGGGCGCGCAACAGCACGGTTGCGTGCATCTTGCGGCGGCGGTCGATGCGGACATACAGGATGTCCTTGTGGTCGAACTCGAAGTCGAGCCACGAACCGCTGTAAGGGATGACGCGAGCGGAGTAGAGCAGCTTGCCACTGGAGTGGGTCTTGCCCTTGTCGTGGTCGAAGAAGACGCCGGGGCTGCGGTGCAGCTGGCTGACGACGACGCGCTCGGTTCCGTTGATGATGAAGGTGCCGGAGTCCGTCATCAGCGGGATTTCGCCGAAGTAGACTTCCTGCTCCTTGATGTCGCGGACGACTCGCTCACCACCTTCGCGAGCGTCGTACACCATGAGCTGAGTGGTGACCTTGATCGGCGCAGCGAACGTCATGCCGCGTTGACGGCACTCCTCGACGTCGTACTTGGGCTTCTCGAGGTTGTACGAAACGAACTCGAGTTCGCTCGTCCCGTCGAAGTCCTTGATCGGGAAGACGCTCTTGAAGACAGACTGCAGACCGATCAGATCACGCTCACGGGGCGTGATGTCAGACTGCAGAAACTTGTCGTAGCTGCTCTTCTGAATGTCGATGAGGTTCGGGACGTCGACGATGGACGCGACCTTCCCGAGGTTCGTACGATGCCGAAAGTTCGACTGAACGACTGACGCCATTCTCAATTCCTCCGAGCCGACTGCTCAAACAGTTCTAGCGGGTACCGACGGCTTGGCTTGGCAAGCGTCGTCCCGCGATAAAGGTGGTGACGAAACGAGTGTGAGGAGTCGTAGGAACGCGATGGGGCGGCACTTGGCTTAGAGCCACGAAGCGCCTGCCTGCGTGGGTGGGTGGGTTGATCTGGTGCTGGGCCTTCAATTGGCCAAGCACCCACGCGGCGGGGGTACCCGCCGCGTGCGTGTTGGTTTTCGAATTTGCTGTATGAATCAAGGGCAAGTGACGCTCACTTGACCTCGACCTTTGCGCCAGCGCCTTCGAGCTTCTTCTTGAGGTCGTCCGCCTCTTCCTTGGAGACGCCTTCCTTGATGGTCTTGGGCGCGCCCTCGACCAGGTCCTTGGCTTCCTTGAGGCCCAGGCCCGTGATCTCGCGCACGGTCTTGATCACGTTGATCTTGCTGCTGCCCGCGTCCGCCAGAACGACGTCGAACTCGGTCTGCTCTTCCTTCGCCTCGGCAGCGACGGCACCGCCGCCACCAGCAACCGCGACCGGTGCGGCGCTCACGCCCCACTTGTCCTCGAGCTCCTTCACGAGTTCTGCGATTTGGATGACGGGAAGGTTCGAGAGGTAATCGACGACCTGCTCCTTAGTGATCTCGGCCATTTTGGGTGCTCCTTACTGATGCTCTTCGAAGCGCGGGCTGCTTTGTCACGACCGCAGCTTTGAAAGCAAAGATTTCAATTAGATGTTGTTGTGATGCTTAGAAAAACTCGATTGGTGGGGCTCAAGCCGCCGTAGGCAGCGAGCTCCCGGGGGACTTGGTGACCTCAGCCAGCCTGTCGCTGCTTGGCGTCCAACAAGTAGACGAAGTTCTGACCGGGTGCTGCGAGCTGACGAACCATGGCCTGAGCCGGAGCCATCATCTGCGCGAGCAGCTGAGAGCGGGCCTCGTCCTTGTTCGGCAGGGTGGCGAGTTGGTTCTCGACGCCCTTGTCGTTCAGCACCTGACCATCGAGCAGACCCGCCTTGATGACGAGCTTCTCGTTGTCTTTGCGGAAATCCTTGACGATGCGCGCAGCGGCGCTCGGCTCTTCGAAGCTCCAGGCGATGCCCGTCATCCCCTTGAGCGCGGTGCTCAGGGAGTCGACGTACGGTGCCTCGCTGATGGCGCGGCGGATCAAGGTGTTCTTGCAGACCTTGTACTCCACGCCCTTCTCCTTGAACTTGGCGCGGAGGCTGCTGACCTCGGCCACGTTCATTCCGGAGAAGTCCAGGAACACGGCGGATGACATGCGCTCGAAGCGATCTTTGATCGCGCCGACTTGCTCAGTCTTCTGTGCCTTGTCCATCAGCTTTCCTCCTGCGGTGCGCCGAGGGCGACGGCCGTGTCAACGCGCACGCCAGGACCCATGGTGCTGGAGAGCGTGATGCTACGAACGTAGACGCCTTTGGCGGTCGACGGCTTCTTCGCGACGAGCTCGGTGATGAGCGCGCCGGCGTTTTCCGAGAGCTTCTGCTGGTCAAAGGAGACACGGCCGATGCGGCAGTGGACGACTCCCGCGCGATCCACGCGGTAC
>JACKEB010000033.1 GCA_020633205.1 Polyangiaceae bacterium | reverse complement strand
CTGCTAGAACGAGTGCAGATCCCAGTCGTAGCCTTCGTCCACGAAGATGAACTTGCGCGGCTTGAATCCGATGCCCTTGTCCAAGGTGCCGGCGCGCAAGATTACGATGCCCTTGTGCTGTAGTGGGCGGGCGAACAGCTGACTCGAGCAGTTGCCGCAGAACGACAGTTCGATCTGCTCGCCACTTCCGCCGGGATATGCATAAAGCTTGAGCGGACCCTCCGACTTGAACGTCTCATCGGGCACGCTGATACCCAACAGGCGTCCACCGGCGGAGAGCCGAGTGCAGCTCTCACAGCTGCAACAGAAGTGAAACACGCCTTCGTGCTCCACCGAGTACTTGCACTGGCCGCAGTGGCAGTGGCCGGAAAGTCCGCTCATCTCGTTGATCCCTTTCGAGTCGAGGGTTCTGAATACACAAGGCGCGCTATCGCGCCCAGGCGTTTCTTGCCTGTGGGGCGCTTCTTGGATTGGGGGCGTATTGCGGCCGCAGGCTTTTCTGGTTGACCGCCAAGGACGCCAAGAACGCCAAGAAGGGAGGGCAGCGCTGCGAGGCACCTGCAACCCTCGTTTTGGGTTTTAATAGCCACGGGGAAAATTGGTGGCGTGCGTCGCTCTTCGTGTCTTGCCTTTGGGGAGGAGACTCTGTTTGCGAGCCTGCGAGCAAAACAGAGGAGGGGGATGCGGTCATCCCCCTCAGAAAATAGCGCGAGAGCGAGCAAAGAGAACGCAATCACGGGCAGTTGAGCGCCCTCACCCGCTGGGGCGCTCAACTGCTGGTGCGTTCTAGGGCGAGTGTAAGCCACGCTGTAGGGAGTAGATGCGATCGGCTTCCATTCGGGGGCTCATGCTGTTTCTCCTTTTGAGGTTCCCTGACTCCACGCACCGGTTCGCAAAAGGTTACGGCCATCACAAAGCTGGGCCTGGTGCGCCCGCGGTGAGCAACTCGCGGACGCGCTCGAGACCGCTACGGAGCTCGCTGTCGCTGCCAGCGCCGCTCAGGCTCACACGGATGGCTCTGGGCACGGCGCCGCGACCCAAATGGAACGCGGTCGCCGAGCGCACCAACACGCCGCGCTGCGCTAGCTCGGCAGTGAACGCGTCGGCGGACCATGGCTCGGGTAGCTCGAGCCAGCCGTGATAGGTGTCTGCCGTGTGGAGCTTGAAGCCTTGAAACACTTCGCGAGCGACTTCGTTGCGCGCGATTGTTTCCGTGCGGCGGCGTTCCAGGATTGGCTGAACGTCGCCGCTCAGGATCAGCCGCCGCGCCAGCTCGCATGTCAGCGGTGAGGTCATCCAGGCGTTGGCCTGCAGCGAGCCGGTGAGTGCTTGGCGCCAGCTCTGGGGCGGCCGCACGTAGGCAACCCGCAGCCCTCCGGCGATCAGCTTGCTCACCGAGCCGATGAAGAAGCTCCGCTCTGGGATCAGCGACGCGACGGGAGTCGGCGGCTTCGGGAGCAGGCCGCCCAAGATGTCGTCTTCGATCAACCAGGCCTGGTGACGTTCGACGATCTCTGCGAGCTGCGCGCGGCGCTTCTTGCTTAGGCTCGCGGTCGTTGGATTGTGGAGCGTCGGCAAGCTGTAGATGAGCTTCGCGCGGGTACTGCGCAGCGCGCGCTCTAGGGCGTCGGGCTGCATGCCTTGCCCATCAAGGGGCACCGCGTGGACCTGCAAGCCGAGGCTCCGGGCGGCTGCGGCGGCACCTGGATACGTTAGCTCTTCACACAACACCGTCGCGCCACGCTCCGCCAGCGCCATGAAGCACAGAGAGATCGCGTGCTGAGCGCCCCCGCACACGAACAGCTCATCCGGTGAGGTTTCGAGCCCCAGGCGCCTCAGCCACTCGGCGCCTGCCTCCAGCTGCGCAGCGTTGCCTCCCGGAACCTGATAGCGCAACAGGTGCTGGCAGTCTTCTCGCGCGAGCTCGCCCAGCAACTGACTCAAGTTGGGGTCGTGCACCGGCGATGGTGTGTTCATGCTCAAGTCGATCAGGCGCCGCTCAGTTGCCGTCTGTTGAAACGCCGACATGCCTCCGCGATCGGAGCGCACGAAGGTGCCGCGGCCGACTTCCCCTTGGGTGAGCCCGCGCTGACACGCCAGCTGATAGCCGCGACTCACTGTGCCGAGGTTCACTCCGAGCGCATCGGCGAGCTCACGTTGCGGAGGGAGGCGATCTCCCGGCGCCAACACTCCGCTGGAAATCGCCTGAGCGATGGCGTCCGCCAGTGCCTGATAGGCGGGTTGATCGGGGGCGAGCTCGGGGGTCCACATTGGAGTATTGTTACCATGACAATACTTCGATTGTTCTGATGAATTGCTTCGCTACATTGGAGTGCATGAACGAACTCGCCATCTACCAAGTCGACGCCTTCGCGACCCGTGCCTTCGAGGGCAACCCGGCTGGCGTCTGCATTCTGGAGGCCTGGCCCTCCGACGCTACGATGCTGGCTATCGCCGCCGAGATGAACGTGGCGGAGACCGGCTTTTCCGTGAAGCAAGGCGACACTTATGGCTTGCGCTGGTTCACGCCTACGACCGAGGTCGCGCTGTGCGGTCATGGCACGCTGGCGAATGCGCACGTGCTGTTCAACGAGCTGGGTGTCTCCGACTCGCTGCTGCGCTTCGAGACCCAGAGTGGGCAGCTGCGTGTGGAGCGAGCTGAGCAAGGCAAGCTCAGCATGGATTTCCCTGCGGTTCCCAATGAACCCTGCGCGGAGCCTGCTGGGCTGGCTGAGGCGTTGGGGACGAAGCTCCTCGCGGTGCATCGGGGGCGCTACTTGATGTGCGAGCTAGAGAGCGCGGCCGCCGTTTCCGCGCTGAAGCCGGACTTCGGCTTGCTCGCCAAGATCCCGTTCAACGTCATCGTGACCGCGCCGGGCGAAGGTCCCTACGACTTCGTTTCGCGATTCTTTGCGCTGCCTGTTGGTGTCGCGGAGGACCCGGTCACGGGCTCCGCACACTGCGAACTGACGCCCTTCTGGGCCAAGCGTTTGGGTAAGACGCAATTCGCGGCGCGTCAGCTATCAGCGCGGGGAGGCGATGTGGACTGTGAGCTGCGCGGTGACCGCGTGCAGTTGACCGGTAGTGCCGTGACGGTGTTGCGCGGTCAAATGCTGTTGCCCTGAGTAACGTCGGTTGTGGAATCGCGGCCAGGCGGCTTCCTTTGGGAGTCGACCTGGCCGTTGCGATTTCAGCTCGCGGAGCCAAGACCGCCCGGAATCGCTGTTCGGTGCTCGCGCGGTGCCGAGCAGTCCAGTATCCTTCGGAGAATGGCGGGAGCAGCGACGAAGGCGTCCTTGCAGACGCGCCGAGCATGGTTGTGCGGTATTGGGCTGGTCGTGCTCGCTTGCAGCAGCGACCGCTACGGCTGTCCCGCGAGCTTGGCACTCGCCACGCTGACGCTGGTCGTCCTCGATCGCCAAACGGGAGAGCCCGTTTGCGATGCGGTCACCGAGCTGTTTGAAGGGGACTGGAAGGTGGACCCGGAAGCGGATCCTCCGGAGTGCCAGTTCGTGTACTTCGTGGGTGCTGCCACGTATCAGCTCACGGTGGAGGCTCCAGGCTACGCAAGTCAGTCGCAGACCATCGTGGTACCCCGAGAGGGGAGTTGCGATAGACCGGTTCCGTCCACCGTAGAGATCAAATTGGATCCCGCTTGAACGTTCCGTTCGTTGCGTGATGCGCGCGACATATCCGCGCGGTAATTGGCGCGGGTTGACGTAGCTGAGGCCTGATCGCAGCCACGGGTAAGCCCCGTGTAGGCCCAGGTGCGCCTCTCCCCCCCAAAACTTGATGACCCTGGAGCTAATAATCACTAGTCTCCCTTGACGCGCTGTGCAGATGAGCTACATGACTCCCCGCTCACCAGATGAATCACGATTCATCCTTTATTTTTCGGTTGAATCGTCGTTGTAAGCAGAAAAAACGCCCGGACGGTGAACCGGCGTTCAAAGCGTGAACAGGGAGTCAGCATGAGCAAGGCAGCTCGAAAGTCCACCCTCCAGAGCCAGCTCAAGGAGGCCTATCGCGTCGCGATCCTTGATGCGGCGGAGGATGTGTTCACGGAGCGAGGCTTCCACGAGGCCAAGATGTCCGAGGTGGCGGAGCGCGCTGGGGTCGCGACCGGCACCGTCTACAACTACTTCAAGAGCAAGGACCACGTCTTCGAGGCCATCGCGACGCGCATCAAGGCGCTGTTTGCGCAGCAGATGGAGCCGGTGCGCTCCATCGAGCAGCCCATCGAACGCCTGGAAGCGTTCGTGAAGAAGGTGTTTGAGTTCGTCGAGGAGCGGGGCGCATTGTTCGCGGTGCACCTCGAGCGCGAGTCGAGTCGCCTGGTGATGCTCTCGCGTCCTGCCCATGAGGAGCCCTCGCGAGAGCAGATCCTCGATGTCCTAGGCGAGGCGATCGCCGCTGGTCAGGCTCAAGGCTTGATCCGCGAGGATGTACCTCAGCTGATGCTCGTGCACTCGCTGTCTGCCTTCATGGAAGGCGCGATGGCGATTTGGGTTTCCGGGGGGCGGAAAGAAGCACTCGCGCCGTGTGCCGAGTTCGTCGTGAAGCTGTTCATTGAAGGAGCGAGCAAATGATGCGCCGCTTTGGGTTGGTCTTGGGTTTGTCGATCGCGGTCGTTGGGTGTTCGAAGGCGAACGCCAGCAAGGAGATGCCTCCGGCAGATCCGTCTGCTGCAGCGCCAGTGTCGAGCTTGTTGAAGGCTGCGGCGAACGAGGAAGCGCCTGCTGCAGCATCAGGGCTGACGGCATCCGGCTCCGTGCATGCCATCAACGAGGCGGCGCTGAGCGCCAAGGCGACAGGCGTCTTGGTGAAGCTGAACGTCGCCGAAGGCGATCGCGTGAAGAAGGGCCAGGTGCTCTTCCAGGTCGACTCGAGGGGGGCTGGTCTCGCTGTGTCTTCGGCGAAGGTCGGAGTGTCCAGCGCGAAGGTCAGCCTGCAGCAGGCGAAGGAAGACCTGGACCGCAAGGAAGGCTTGGCGAAGAGTGGGGCGACCACCGAGGCCGCACTCACCGCGTCACGACTGAACTACGAAAACGCGAAGCTCTCGGTGAAGCGCGCAGAGGTTGCCTTGTCCGACGCCTATCGGGGCGCCGGTGAAACCGTCGTGCGCTCCCCCATATCTGGCTTGGTCGCGAGCAAGAACGCGAACGAAGGTGAGTCGGTGATGGCAAACGGCTCGCCGGTGTTGCTGGTGCAGGACATCACGGAGCTGGAAATCCGCGCGCGGCTGCCGGAGAGCGCCCTCAAGACCGTCAAGGTGGACTCCAAGGCGATGGCGCGTTTCCGAGCGATCGACAAGTCGCTGCTGGTTACGGTGAAGCGCATCAGCCCCAGCGTCGATCAGCGCACACGCACCATCGAAGTGATCTGCGGCCTGGCGAATCCGGATGAGGTCTACAAGGCGGGCATGCTCGTCGAGCTCGACTTCGGGAGCCAGGGCGAAGCGGCGAAGCCGGCAGAGCCCGTGAAGGAAGAGACTGCCGAGGCGGAGCCCGCAGCCAAGAAGCCGACTGGTGCAACGCCTGCGGCTCCTAAGCAGACCGGGGAGAAGTAGTCGTGAACCTCGCGGAAGTATCCATTCGGCGACCGGTGTTCGCCGCGATGCTGATCATGGCGCTGATGGTCTTCGGGCTCATTAGCTACAACAAAGTCGGCGTCGACTTGTACCCCGAGGTCGACTTCCCGGTGATCACGGTGACTGTCGTCTATCCCGGAGCTGATCCGGAGACGATGGAGCGCAACGTCGCCGACAAGATCGAAGAGTCGGTGAACACCCTCGGCGGCATTCGCTCCCTCAAGTCGACGAACCTGGAGGGCGTCACCATCGTCTCCGCGGAGTTCGAGCTGGAGAAGAACGGCGATCAGGCGTTGCAAGACGTGCGAGACAAGGTCTCGCGCTTGGCGAACGAGCTGCCCTCCGGCGCCAAGTCGCCCATCGTCGAGAAGTTCGACATCGGCGCCGCGCCCATCATCACGATGGCGATGGCTGCCGACATGCCTGTGGGCAAGCTGACTGACATCGCGGACAACACCGTCAAGGCGCGGCTCCAGCGCATCAACGGCGTGGGTAGCGTCGACATCGTCGGTGGCCGCGAGCGCCAGGTGCAGATCCTCGTGGATCCAGTCAAGCTGGCTGGTCTGGGGATGACCGTCGAAGACGTCGCCAACGCGGTCAAGGCGCAGAACATCGAAGTGCCTGCGGGCAGCTTCTCCAAGGGCGGCGCCGAGCTCAGCGTGAAGACCAAGGGCGAGCTCAATACTCCCCAGCAGGTCGCGGACATCCTGTTGGTTGGCACCGGGGACGCGAACCTGCGCATCCGCGACATCGCGAAGGTCGTCGATGGCGTCGAGAAGGCGACCAGCTCGTCATACCTTGACGGAAAGCCAGCGGTGTCGCTCGTGGTGAGCAAGCAGTCGGGGAGCAACACCGTTGCGGTGGCTCACGACGTCAAGGGCGCTATCGATGAGCTCAAGGCGGACCTGAAGAAGCAGGGCATCGAGCTCACGGTGCCGACTGATAACTCCGTCTACATCGAGCACTCGATCAACGACGTGAAGTTCGATCTGTTCTTGGGGGCGCTCCTGGCGGTGTTGATCATCTTGGTGTTCTTGCTCGATTGGCGCGCGACGCTGATCAGCGCGATTGCGATCCCATCTTCGGTCGTCGCCACCTTCGCTTTCATCAAGGTGATGAACTTCACCTTCAACAACATGACCATGCTCGCCTTGAGCCTGGCCATCGGTATTCTCGTCGACGACGCGATCGTCGTGATCGAGAACATCCATCGCCACCTCGTGATGGGTAAGAAGCCCCTGCAAGCAGCGAAGGACGCAACCAGCGAGATTTTCCTCGCGGTTTTAGCGATGACCTCGACCATCATCGCGGTGTTCTTCCCCGTGGCGGTCATGAAGGGCATCGTCGGTCGCTTCTTCCTACAGTTCGGTCTCACCGTGAGCTTCGCGGTGGCGGTTTCGATGCTGGTGAGCTTCACCCTCACCCCCATGCTCTCGTCCCGTTTCCTCAAGGAAGGACACGGCGAACACAGGTGGGCCATTCCCAGGGCCATCGACAACGCTTTGAAGTGGCTTGACCGGGTCTACGGCAAGGTCATCGCGTGGTCGTTGTCCCATCGAGTCATCACGCTGGGTTTGACCACGGTGGCCCTGATTTTCTCCGGGTTCTTGGTTACCAAGGTTCCCGCGGAGTTCGTGCCGGCGGAGGACCGATCGATGTTCACGGTTAAGGTGGAAGCGCCCCCCGGAACGCCCCTCGAGTCCACCACCAAGGCCGTCGAGGCGGTGGCGAAAGATCTGCGAGAGCATGGCCCCGGTGTGATCTCCACGCTGACTACGGTCGGCGGTGGCGCACAAGGTCAGATCAACGTCGGTGAGATCCAGGTCAACATGACCGGAGCAAAGGGGCGCAAGTTCCACCAGCTCGACCTGATGGCTTGGGTGCGTGAACGCTACCAAAACGTGGGCGACGGCACGAAGCTCACGGTGCTGTCCATCTCCGGGCCCGGTGGTGGTCAGGCGCCCGTGCAATACGCGATTCGCGGAAACAACCTCGACGAGCTCGTGGCTACCGCGGAGAAGCTCAAAGAAGAGCTAGCGAAGACCAAGGGCTTCGTCGACGTCGCGGTCTCCTACCAGTCGGGTAAGCCGGAGCTGAACCTCGAGGTCGATCGCGAGCGCGCTTCAGCGCTGAACGTCCCGGTTGCCAGCGTCGCGACGACGATTCGCGCCTTCTTGGCTGGCGACGCGGTGAGCGAGATGAAGCAAGGCGGTGAGGCGTATGACATCGTGGTGAAGCTGCCGACGGATCAAGAGACCCGTATCGAAGACCTGAGCTCGCTCAAGGTGCGCTCGACCACGGGGCAGCTCGTCGACCTGAGCAACCTGGTGAAGAGTGAGCGCGCCCTCGGTCCGACGAAGATCGAGCGCGAAGCACGCCAGCGCCAAGTGATCGTCAGCGCGAGCCTCGAAGGCCTCGCTCAAGGCGAGGCCACCAAGATCGTGAACGAGAAGGCGGACGCGATCCTCCCGGCAACGGTGCACGGCGCGATGACCGGCAACAGCCAGATGATGGTTGAGTCCTTCGGCTACATGCTCGAGGCGTTGGCCATCGCCGTCATCCTCGTCTACATGATCCTCGCGGCACAATTCGACAGCTTCATCCACCCGATCACGATCATGGTCTCGCTACCACTCAGCGTGATCGGTGCTTTCGGCGGGCTGTTCATCTCTGGAATGACGCTCAGCATCTTTGCGATGATTGGCGTGATCATGTTGATGGGGCTCGTGACCAAGAACGCCATCTTGGTCGTCGATTTCACCGAGCAGCTGCGAAAAGAGGGCAAACCCATGCGCGAAGCGCTGATTGAAGCTGGCGTCTTGCGCCTGCGACCCATCTTGATGACCGGCTTCGCCATGGTCTTCGGCATGCTCCCGGTCGCCCTCGCGCTCGGCGAGGGAGGTGAGGCACGCGCGCCGATGGCGGTGTGCGTGATTGGCGGCCTCATCACCTCAACCGTCCTCACCCTGGTCGTGGTGCCAGTCATCTACACCATCATGGAAGCCATCACCCACAACCGCTTCACGCGTTTCCTCGAGGGAATAGTCTTCGGGAAGACGGACGAGGTGAACGAGGTGCACGCATGAAATCACTCACTCGACGCCTTATTTTCCTTGGGTTGGGGTTAGGCACCTCGTCCGTCGCCTTTGCTCAGCCCGTGGACCCCGCGGAACCGCCCGCAGCGGAACCAGAGGCTCAGCCGACGCCCAAGCAACCCACCGCGGAGGAACTCACTGCAAAGGCCGATCTGCTGGCGGACACGCTCAAGCCTCAACGCGGCGGTGCAACGGCCCGGGACGTCGGGAAGCGAGCCAAAGCGCACAGCCCGGCGGTGAAAGCTCAAGAAGCGAAGATCCGCGCCAGTGCAGCTCAGGTCGATCAAGCGATGGTGGCCTTCTTGCCGAAGCTCACCCTGAAGGCGAGCTACACGCGCATCTCTTCGACGGACACCTCCTTCGGCGGCGGGGCCATCGTAGGCGCGAGCGCCCCTGGTCTGCTTGGGGTCGGCCCCTGCCCGAGTGGAGCTGGAACCTGTGTGCTTGATTCCGCGGGGAATCCTGCTGGAGCGGCGGCTTTCAACATCACGCCGAAGCTCGACCGCTACTCGTTGAGCGCCACCTTGTCGGTGCCGATCTCCGACTACGTGCTGCGCCTGCCCGCGAGCAGCGCTGCGGTGAGGGCGAACCTCGAAGCGAGCCGCATCAACAAGCAAGCCACTCAGCGCAAGGCCCAAGCCGACGCGCAGCTCGCCTACTACAACTGGGTGCGCGGTGTGGGGCAGGTAGCGGTGGCAGAGCACGCCCTGGTGCGCCTCCAACAGCTCGAGAAGGACGGCGAGGCGATGCTCGCCCAGGGCGTTGCGATCAAGGCCGATGTCTTGCGTATCAAGGCCATGGTGGCGAGCGGCAAGGTCGCCATCGAGCAAGCGCGCGCGTTCGTTCGCCTATCGGAGAAGAACCTCGCGCTGATGACGGGCGACAAGGCACCGCACTACACCATTGGTGAGGACATCCTGCGAAAGCCGCGTCCGTTGCCTCGCTCGGAGAACCTCAAGGGACTGGTGAACGAAGGCCTGAGCAAGCGTCCAGAGCTGCGCGCGCTGACGAAGACCAAGACCACGCTGAGGAAAAGCGCGACGGTGGCCCGCGCCGGCAAGCTTCCGCGACTCGATGGCTTCGCCGACTACACCTACGCGAACCCGAGCGCGAGCGACTTCACGGGCCAAGGCGGCTGGCAGGGGAGCTGGAGCGTAGGCGCTCAGCTGACGTGGACGCTGAACGACTTGCCCGGCGCCGAGGCGAGCGCATCGGAGTACGAGGCAAACCTGCAGGAAGTGAACGCCAACGAGAGCCTGCTCCGTCAGGGGATCGAACAAGAGATCACCGCAGCCTACTTCGACCGCAAGCAAGCGCGTGCCGCGCGGAAAGCCGCTGAGGAGGCTGAAGAGGCCGCACGCACCGCGCTGGACGCCAAGATGGCGCAGTACAAAGTCGGCGAGGCGACGACAACCGACGTGATCAACGCCGAGCAGGAGTTCGTCAGCGCGACCCTGCAGCGCATGGCCGCCTACGTGGATCTGCACGTTGCGCGCGTGCGTTTGGCCTACGCCGTGGGTCGCCCCGCGCTCTGAGTCAGGCACACGACGTGTCGTGTCGGTCTACCGCGTCCCAAACTTGACGATGTCGTAGACCGCCGCGACGTTGCCCGCGGCAAACATCAGGTTTGCCTGCCCATACACCCAGGCGCCGCAGTCGATCACGACGACGGGCTTCTGGGTGTTGGGGTGAGGGGTCCAGCCGATGCACGGCTTGTGGCTGTGCCCGACGACCAGGAGCTCGAGGCTCGCTGCGTTGGTGTAGAGGCGGTCGACAGCGGCTTGGGCGATGGCGACCAAGCTCGCCATGGACTCACGCTGCACGAACTTGGCGTGCCAAGTCTGTCCGTCGCTTGGGGGTGCTTGCGGCGGGCGCCCAGTGGGCGTGGGGTCGTCTCGGTTCAGGCCCACCAGCTTGAGCAGCCAGTCCTTGGCGCCCTCGAAGTTACCTTGCTTGTCCATGAATTCCTCGAGGTTGCGGAACTTGCTGCTCAAGTAGTTCGCAGCCAAGGTGCCGAGCCATACCGCGCGGATCTCCCCAGAGGAGTTCGGCTCACCCTGGATGCTGTCCGCTTGATGCCCGTGCAGCGCGTACACGCGGCCGCCCGAGTTCAATAGACCAAAGCCGAAGCGGAACCGGTTTTGATCTGCAACGCGGCGGTCCGGCAGTGCGTGGGTGAAGGACGCATCGTGATTGCCGAAGCAGTGGGCGAGCTCGAGCGCTTTGTCCAAGCCGAGCAACTCTTGGTACGCGGGAACGTCATCGATCAGGTTGTATTGTGAGCTCTGCGCGTCGCTGCCAATGCTGCGCCAGACATCGTACCAGTCCCCAAGCTGCAGCAGGGTGGTCGGCTGATTCTGCAGGCTGTACGTCTGCATTGCCTTGAGCACTGCCGTGAGCCGCCGAGGATTTTCCGGGTCACCGTTGTAGAAGACATCGCCCGCGTTGCCTCCCGCGAGGTGCACATCAGGTAGGGCGATCAACGCTTGCTGTCCGATCTGCGTGGTCGGAAACTGAATCATGACGGGGACCGTCCCGCCGTTGTCGAGCTGAGCGCTGGCTAGCCGGAGGTCGTAGCCTTGCTGCTGCAAGATGAGCTGGAACTTCCTCAGCCGATCATAAAAGGCGTTGATCATGGTTCCGGTTCCGACGTTCAGTTCTTTTGGGTTTTGACGGCGATTTCCACTGGGGTGACGCCATTCGACGTGCCCCCATCCTTGGAGCAGCGTTGGAACACGACGCGCACGGTGAGTTCGCCGCGGCAGTACCAGCGGACCTCATTGGTTGCCGTGGGGATACCCGGCTGGAGGTCCCCAGAGTCGGGTTGACCGCTCGCCGGGTTCTCTGACTCGTGAGCGCAGGTCTCGCCGAAAGCAGAACCGAGTTCGCGATCCGTCAGACAGTTTTGACCCTGGGTACTGGTCGAGAGGGGCTGGCCCTCGGTCGCCGTTGGATGATCAACGAAACTAGAGCCTTGGATCCCGCTCACCACCACCCAGCCATCGCTGACCTTGGCTTGGGTCTTGGGTTCCGAGCAGCAACCGCTGGCTACAAGTCCAACTCCGGCGCACGCGAGCCACAATCGCCCCAACATGACGCCACGCTATCAATAGCGATAGCGCCACACCAGGTCGACCAGGGAGCTCCCACCGTCTCCGAAGGTCGTCGCCAGGGACCAGCGGCTGGCGATGCGGAACTCGAGGGTAAACAGCGTGCGATCTGGAGCTTTCCCAGGCTTGGGTTCCTCGAGGTTGTAGCCAACCTGCGCGGAAACGCGGGGAGACACTTGAACCACGAGCTCCGGGCGCGGGCTTTGTGCGTTGCTGGTGTCGACGCGGGTCGCGATATCCAGAGAGGTCACGTCGGAGATCGCGCGGTTCAGGGGCGCCGTCGCGACGCCGGCGCCTACGCTGGCTGCGTCTGCAGCGCCAGGGCCGCCGCCGCTCCCGGAGCTGCCCACGCTGCCGTCTGGTGTGCCGAAGAGGATCAAGCTGACGATCTCGTTTTGGCTCAGCGCGGGCTCGGCGCGCAGCTTGAACTTACCGTTCTTGAGCGGACCCGTGTACTCCGCGACGACCTTGTACCCCGACGGCGAGTCCCACGCGGCCTGGGCGACGACGACTGGGTTACTTGGGTCCTCCTGGAAGGTGATGACTCCCTGTTCGATCTGGAAGATCTTTCCGCTGATGTCGATGCGGCCGTCGCTGAGTCGGATCTGACCGTCTACCGCTTGTGTCCGCGAGGAATCGATCAGGAGCTTGCCGGTGAGCTTGACCTTCAGATCGGTACCCTGGGTCACCTGGAAGTCATTACCCAGGTCCACCGCGACCACCGTGGGCACCCCGGACGCTTGCGTCGACTTCTCTTCATTGGCGCCAGGACCGATGATGGGCACGAAGCCGCCCGCCGCATGTGCACCGATGCGAATGTGAGGGTCGTCCTCGAGGCTTTGCACCCCCGTCTGCGGTTTGCGGGGCAACTTGAAGGCGAAGTGCTCGACGCTGATGTTGAAGCGATTCTCCTTCGGCGTGAGGCGCGCCTTCAGGTCGATATCACCGGAGCCGTCGCCAAGGGGCACGCCTTGATAGGTGAACGGCATCGCCTCCTTCTCTGGGATGCGGAGCTTGGCGTTCGCGGCGACGAGCGATAGCCCGTTGAGCTTCGCAGCCGCGTTGAAGTAGGCGCGTCCTGACAACCCTTCCACGCTTCCGGCGCGCAGGCGGACATCGCCCGTCGGCGCTAGATCCACCTGGGCCTCGAGGTTCTTGAGCTGTTGCCCGAGCGCGGGGACTTGAAGGACGCCTTCACTCACCCGCACGAAGCCATCGAGTTTCGTTGCCTCGGGGATCAAATCGAGGGTCGCATCGGCGTCGACTCGACCGTCGAGTTGATCCACTTGGCCTCGCACGAAGGGCTCCAGCGCTTGAAGGCGCCAGGCGTTGGCAAGGAGACGCACCCGCGCGCGCCGCTCGCGAGCGAGGCTTGGGAGTAGTCCATTCCAGCGCACTCCGGCGCTCGCCATCACCTGGCCGAATCCGTCGTCTTGTTCCATCAACACGGAGGCGCTGGCTCGATCGCCGCTCAAGTCGGCCTTTGCGGTTATTCCGCTGAACTTGGCGTCGCCGATGCGTCCCTTGGGCACCTCGAGCGCGGCGGAGATGCGAGGGCTCTGGCTGCCGAGCTCTTTGACCTCGAGCTCGCCGCTCGCGCGACCGCGGACATCCAGCGCGCGTAGCGTCGGCACCGCAGCGAGAGCGAAGTCGTCTAGCACCAGCTTCGCGTTGGCCCTGGCTTGTCTTGTATCCCCGCGGATGGCGTCAGCGATGGCGAGCTGAAGGTCTGCCCTCGCGCGAATCAACGAGCGGAAGCGTGACGACAGTCCGAACTCGAGGCGCGCTCGTGCGCCATCGTAGTCGAGGTGCCCTACCGCCGCGAGACCCTGGCGCCGCGAGAGCTCGTCGACGTTCAGCTTCTTGCCGCGGAAGTCTACGTTGAGCCTTGGCTCCATCACGCTGCCCTCGAGCTTCGCCTGTAGGTCGAGCCTCCCAGATAGGCCAGGCACCTGGGCGAACTCGGGAAGCTTGCCCAGCCTGAGCCCATCGCTTTCGAGCTTCGCGCTGAAAGGGTGTCGCAGGAGTGTGTCCCGCGTCGGCGGCGCCTCGAGCCAACGCACATAGGGAACGCGGCTCTCGACTTCCAGAGTCAGGAGCTGTTCTTGACCTCGCACGGCCTCGACCGCGACCTGACTCTTTCCGCTGCCGCTTTCCACGTCTAGTTCGCCACGCAGGTCTATTCCGCGAAGAACCGGCGACTCCTTCTCGTTCCCGAGGGTTGCCTGAAGGCCAACGCTAGACCAGCGAGCCTTCAAGTCTGGCAGCGCGCTGAGCGGGGCGTTCACGGGTGCTTGGCTCGCCCGCTTGAGTTCGAGGTTGCCGCGTACGAGACCGCTCAACTCCGGCTGCTTGGTCTTGGGTTCTGCTTGGCTCAAACGCCTCAGCAGCGCCGCAGAGTCGATGGCGAAGTCCGAGCGTAGGCTACCAGCGCTGGCGAGCCAGGCTCTGGGATCCGTCCAAGCACCGTTGGGCTTCAACGCATTCGGGGTGAGGCTCACGCTGCCGATGCGTGCAGCGTCCACGGCGATGTGGCCGCTCAGCTGGCCCTCGTTGGCCACGAGATGTACCTCCCCCGAAAATGCGTCCTCACCGCGTTGCGCTTGTTCGATGCTGAGGTCGACTGTTCCCTGGGGAGACGCGATGGCTCCGGAGAGCTCGACTGAACCACTTACGATCCCGCTGATCGGTGGGTCTAGGGCAGGCAGGCCTTCAAGCAGTCCGCTCAGCGCAGAGAGATCGAGCCGTGCGAACTTCAGGGAACTCTCGAGGCGCCCTGCGTGGAACTGCAGCGTGCCATTGATGGATCCGGCGCCAGACAGCTCGACGTTTTCAAGGTCGAGGCCGCGTCCGAGGTCGACTCGAGCTGCGGCGAGGTCGACGCGTCGATTACCTCGTTGAATGCTGCCTCTGACGCTGCTGATGCGTTGGGCGGCGGGGGCGACGGTGGCGCTGAGCGAGATGCTCGGTGCGCTGCTCCCTGCTCTGGCGGGTAGGCGCGTGTTCACTCGCAAGCGGGTCGGAGTGCCGCGGACGGAGATGCTTGGCTTGGTGAAGTCCACGACCCGGCCGAGCTGCTTGTCTTTGCTCCGTAGTGATGCCGCGCGGAAGGAAGCATCGATACTCGGCGTGGCTACCGCGCCCTCGACCTCGGCGTAGATATGCGCTCGCTTCAAGCTGAAGCCGGACACCTCGAGCTGTCCGCTATCCAAGGCGCCATCCGCGTCGATTCGCTTGCTATCTGGGTAGAACGAGCCGCACACCGATGCTTGAACATCCCCTCGAACGCCCGGCAGTTGCGCGTACTTTTGTAGCGAGGCAACGCGGGGAACCTTCGCAGTCGCGTCAAAGCTGATGCCCCTGTCGAGGTGGTCCAAGTTGGCGTGGGCGTCGGCGCTGATCGATACCTCTCCAGGTGCCGTGCGGATAAAACCCCAAGCCCGCGCGCCCTCGAGGTGTAGCTCTCCGTCCAATGCCGGAACTTGCCACTCCTCCACCCTTGCCGGGGCCAATGCCACGCGGCTAGTCACATAGGGCTTTGACTCTCGTAGCTCGAACTCGACGTCGACCTGTCCGTCCACCGCGGTCTTGGGCAGGCCTTCGCCCACGCTCTTGAGGTTGACCTTCGCGAGGCGCGCTTGAACGTCGACGCGCGGCGCCAGGACTGAAGCCTTGCCGGTGAGCGAGACGGATGACTCGCCGATACGGGTTTCCCCACGAAAATCGATGCCCCCAAGAGGGCCCTCGCCGGAGACGTTCAGGCTCGCGTCGGTTCCTGGTGGCGGCGAGATGCCGTAGCGCCCAAGCGTGGCCCGCGCGACCTTGGGGCTCTTGACGCTGAAGCGCACGCCACTGGGAGAATAGGCTGCCTCGACGTCGGTTGGGCTCTGCATCACTTCCCCGTCGAACTTGAGCCGCGCCACGAGCTCCGCTTTGGCCGTGACCTCCAACCTCCCGTTCAGATCGCCCTTTGGGTCCAGCTGCTCCGGAAGTGCCCGCCCGACGACCTCGGCCTGATCGACGTGAACCGTCACCTTCTCGTTGACGTAGCTGAAGCGCGCGCGCAGCTGGTTCAGGTCGGCATCGAGCGCCGGGGAGCTCGAGATGCGCCCATGGGTCCACGAGCTATCCACCTCGATCGCATCGATCTCGACGTGAACGCCTCGGCTAGGCCCTGAGTCCACCTTCTCCGGTTGGGGGAGAGGGCGAAACGCGCGTTCGATATTCAGCTCTCCCTGAGCGTTGGTCCCCAGCTTGGTATGAACCGCGCGGATATGCGCACCTGGTAGGTGGACGACGATTGGACCGCTGTCGCTCCACAGGCTTTGGAGCAGCTCGTTCAGAGAGATCGCCGCGCTAGTGTCCCAGAAGCGCAGACACGCGTCGTCTGGGTTCGTCGTGCCGGGTGGTAGGACGTAGCCGTCTACACCGCGCACGCCTTCGAAGCTGATGTGATCGATGCGCGTGATCTGCAGCTTGCCCTGGAAGGTGTCCGCGAGCAGGTGATTGACCTGTGTGCGGATCAGCTCCCGCGTGCCGGGGAGATTCAAATGCAAGCGAATGCCCACAAGTGTGGTGCAAATGAAGCAAAGCAGCAGGCCCGCGACCTGCGCAACACGCCGCAGCGCTCTCCGGAGCCAGCGGAACGCCGTGCGTGCCGCGCGGTTCAAAACGCTTCCCCCAGGGCTATGGACACGGCGATTGGCGCGCCGAAGATGCTCGAAGGTCGACCCTCGCCCGTTGAGTCGTTGAGCGTTTGCAGGCCTGGGATGCGGTACCCAATATCTGCGCGGAAAGGACCAAGGGGGGTCGCGTAGCGTGCTCCCAGGCCGCACGACAGGTGCAGGCGGTCGAAGCGGAACTGGACTTGCTCCGGGGCGACGTCGCTGGTGTCGCAGAAGGTAGCTCCAGAGAAGCTCCCGGTGATGGGGTAGCGCAGCTCCGCAGATGCCTCCCAGAGGGTCAGACCGCCGAGCGGCAAGAGGCAGCTGGTGCTGGTGGGGTCTGTTTGGCAGCGAGTGTCCAAGTCTGCTTGATTCAGTTCGGGGCTGTAGAACGGGACCACGCCGTGAGGACCGATGTCGCGTAGCGCGTAGCCGCGGTTCGAGTTGGGGCCGCCGGAGAAGAACGAACGAAAGAAGCCGATCTGGATGTCTCGGACCCAGTCGGCGCGACTGGTTCCGGGCGGAGGCGATCCGGTTGCGGCGTTGCTCGCGATGGTGTCGCCGTAGTTTTGGGGGAACAACAAGCCGATGCTACCGCGCGTCGCGAACGTCAACTTGCGACCGAGGGGTACATAGATGCGTGCTTCGGGCTGCACCTTGAAGTCACGAGCATCGCCACCGAGGGGACCGCCGGCCACCTGGAAGGTATTGGAGAGGTACACGCCCTTGTGGGGGTCAACCCGGTCGTCTCGCAGATCGAAGGAGGTGAACAGCTCCAGAAAGGAAACGAGGACGCGGTCGAGGTCGGGATCGAGCTGGCCGATGTAAGTGAAAGGCACGCTGAGCCCGATGTTGTGGCTCGGGCGGAAGTAGAAGCGCCAGAGCGAGCGGTCGACGCCGAGGGCGCCTTTTAGCTCGCGATAGCCGAGCACCGGAGCGTTCTCATCTATCTCCGAGGACAGCAGGGCAGCGTAGATGTCGTAGTTCACCCGCAGGAAGGCGTTCGTTCTTGCCTCGAGGAAACCCGGCTGCGTCAGCTCCGCGCGCGTCTTGACCTCTGGGAGCAAGTTCGTCGGGGTCTTGAAGCTGGGGAACCGAGTGGGGTAGAGCACCACGCCAGGCTTTGCTTCCAGGGAGAGGCGTCGAAGGCCACCGAGGAAGTTGTTGTGGTCCCAGCCGACCAGCGCGTGAATATCCGTGCGGATCACGTCGATCTGACTGCCGACGCCCAAGCGTAGCTGATGCAGCTTGGAGGGCTCGAGGTGCACGACGAGGGGGACACGCTCCCGCGTGGCGTCGCTCAGGTCGCTCTCGATGTGCACATTCGAGAGCACGCCAAGGTCTAGGACTGCTTGCTGCGCGGCTTCGAGTTCGCTGGTCGAGTAGGGATCGCCCGGGTGCAAATCCAGCGCCCGTCGGATCGATGCCTCTGGAAGGGGACCGAGCCCTTGAACGCTGACCTCGCCGAACTTCGCGAGGATGCCTGGGGAGATGTCAAAGCGAACGCTCGCGTAGTTGCCTGGTAGGTCAACGTCTGCGCTGCGCTGAATCTTGGCGTAGGCATAGCCTTCGTCGGTCAACAGGCGCTCGAGCGCAGCCTCGGCGGATTTGAACTCGTCTTCGTCGAAGACTTGATTCACTCCGACTTGCGCTTGTGCGAGTGTCGAGAGCCTCCGGCGTAGCGTTTCCGGGAGGTGTTCGTCTCCGAACAGATCCAGGCGCCGCACGCGGGTCACAGGGCCCTCCTCGACGCTGATCTTTACTCGTACATGGTTGTCGCCACTGGGTTCGACTCGCGCGGCGCGGGCTTTCGCCTTGTAGTACCCACGGGCGCGGTAGAGGCGCTCGACGCGCTCCAGATCACGCTGCAATACGTAGAAGTCGTAGACCTCGTAGTCGTAGACCACGCCCTGCATCAGACCCAGGAAGCGAGGGGAGGGGCGTGTTGCGATCTTCTCTTCGATATCGCCGTCGTCGAGGGCGTCGTTGCCCTGAAACTCCACGCTGTCCAGCGCCGAGCGTCCCTCCGGCAGAGATGCACAGCCGACACTCAGCAGCGCAAGCGCGAGCATTGCGAGCAAGTTGGCGAAGTGCTGGGACCGCGGCGGCGCGATCGAGAGCAGGCGTTGAAGGGCGGGCCCCATGAGGTGGGACGAAGATTGCAAGGCGTGGGCCGTGTCGACTTGGTCGCAGGGCGTATGGCTTCGTGCCAAAGCAGCGCAATTCTCCGGAGTTTTGCAGCGGCGGAAGCGTGATGTTCAGCGATTGCCGGGGGCGCTCGCGCTGCAAATTGCGACAGCGTGGCTGATTGCCGCGACCGCCGGGTGCGCTTCCGAGGTGCCGCGGCCAGCGCACACGGCTCACGCCTGGAGTGATTTTCAAGAGGTCAACTCACCACCCCCAGTGCCGCGCCCTGAGGAGGTTGGGGAAGCTCCGACCGACGAGGCGGTTTGGGTGGATGGCTACTGGGTGTCTCGCGGTGGGATCTGGACCTGGCGTGATGGAGGCTGGGTGCACGCGCCCGCTGGCTCCAGATTAGCCGAGTGGAAAATTGTCTACGATCGCCGCGGGCGCATGTTGTACGCTCCGTCCTCCTGGAGGGACGTTCATGGTCAGGTGATGGACCCACCAGCGTTTCTCGACGAGAAGCACCAGAAGCGTCAGCAGCGACGAGCGAAACGCCGGGCCAAGCGCCGCGAGAAGCGCTTGCGGCAGCGTGAGCTGATGAATCCTACTTCTGCGCCTTGAGGTCGCGCATCAAACGGCTGCCTTCGACCCAGTAGACGAACTCATCGTCGAAACCCATGCAGCTCACCGTCGTGCTCTCCGGCCCGTAGTGACGATCGAACTTAGGCTCATCCGCGATCCTGAAGCCGTGCACCCCATCGCGGCGATTGGTCGTGTCAGGGATGAGGTAGCCGTGATCGGCGTCTGCCAAGGGAGCGCTCGGGTACTCTGAAGACAGCGGACCAGTGTACGGGCACGCAAACGCCTTGCCGTCGCTTCCTCGCAGCCACTGACAGCTCGAACCTTGGAGCATCAGGTAGTCGCCCAGCGCGGTTAGCTTGGGCGGGTTGTACTGTCTCTCGTAGATCTTGGTAGGCGAACCTCCAGCAGTAGGCAGACTCATCACGCCCTCCTCTCCGGACCAGAACACATGGCTCGCACTCGCGGCGATTGATTGTGGCCGTGTCTTGAACGTGTGGAGTGTACGAAGCTCGCCGCCTTCTTCTTGCAGCTTGAGTTCCAGCCCGCTCACCATGACTAGGCGCCGGCCGCTGAGGGCGAACAAGTCCACCTCCGTGAGTAGTTCCGTCGCCCGGACGGGGGAACCGCTCAGCTTCACGCTCCACACCGACCCGGAGGAGAGGTGGCGCAGCACTTGGTCGCCATCGAAGAAGAGCGACCCCGTTCCGGGAAAGGTCGACACCAGCGCGAGCTGCTTGCTCTTTATATCTACGCGGAAAACGCGTCGGTCAGCGACGACGACGTAGGGCGTTCTTCCTGCAACGTAGACCCCCGCGCAGTTGGGTAGGCTTGGGTCATCAATGACCTCGCTCATGTTCGGCGGCTTCTCGCATATGCCAATCGGGTTCAAGCCATTCGGAGCCTGGCCGTCGTCGAGATAATTGTTCATCGCGGCCATGCTCCGCACCAGGCGTCGTACCTTTCGCGGGTGATCGCCCGGGGTCAGCATCTCCTTGCCCACCAGCTCGGACGCGCGCACCGTGCGCAGCTCGTTGGGGGGGATTTCGACCGTGTCCGTGAGTTCGGGAAACGCTTTACCGAAGCTCAGGTTGTAGCCAGACCCGATGCTGGAGAAGCTGCCGTAGCAACGCGTCCCGGCGACTTCGGTGTAGGCATAGCGCTCGTTGGGATCTGGGTCGACGTCGATGAAGACCATGACCACGAACACCCCGCAAGCGACCAGCAGGGCAATCACTGGTGAGAGCAACGCGAAGACCAACGACAATGTCATCGCCAGCGAGGTGTTCTGCGCAACCTGCACGGCCTCGTTCGTCACTGCCCCGGCCATCGCGTTGACGACGGTGACTTGCTTCTGGGCCACGGCTCGCACGACGTCGCTGCTCGTGACATTATCCGCGTGGCAATATTGGCAGCGTACGACGACATTCCTCTCCGCGTCCGGGAGGGGACCACCGCACACATGGCACATCGCTGGACGCCCGTGCGCAGCCGGCGGTATCGCAGCGCAGGACGCCATCAGCCGTTCGAGGCCCTTGCGGTGCCAGCGCATCAGCAGCCAGCCGACCAGTAGCACCATGAACGAAGGTGCCAGCGTGGCGATGAGAATTGGCACGTCATGGGGGGCGATTCCGCCTTCCATCAGGACCCAGAACGCGCCACAACCACCACCGCACAGCACCAGCGGCGCGAGCACCAGGAGCAACACCAGGAAGACGTTCCGCTGCTGGCTCTTGCCACGTTCGATCGCTCTCCGTTGCCCTACGCTCAGCTGCCTGCGCGTGGCGTGTATGTTGAACAGGGCATCGCGCGCCGCTTGGAGTTCAGCAATGACCCGTGGATCCGGCCTACCGATATACGGGCAATAGGCGCAGTCCAAGTGCTCCGGCTCAGCAACGGATACCGGACTTGCGGCTCCGCATTGCGGGCAATGTGCAGCGAGCATTGGGCAGAATCAGACCGCGCGGAACGTCTTCCGGTCAAGGGAACTTCCGCGCGGTTCCAAACTCGGTGTTCCCACGGCTAAGAACCCACAGCTAGCCAAAGGACAAAAGTTCGCGCCGTGGCGGGTTTTCTCCCGCGGTATCTCTGTGGCCACCCTCCACAAGGACTGCTGCGGCGCGAGAACGCGGCTTGTCGCTGTTTACTCGGCTGCCACCCTAAAGGGTGGTGCTGCGACCAGCTCGAACGTTGCAGAGCCCAACTGAACCTTGCCGCCGCTGGCCTCGACGTCGCGTACGATGCGCTCGAACAGGACATCCTTCGTCGTGCGCCGCTTGGTGAACGGGACGACGTAGCGCAGGGTGTATTCGAGCCAGTTGTCAGTCGCCTTGAGCGTAACCATGGGCGCAACCTGAGCGTCTTCGATGCGGTAGCGCCGGGTCATTTGGTGCCACTCCTCACGCGCCCCGGCGACGTGTTCGCTCACCGTCTCCTCCAAGGCGCGCTGTAGCAACTGCTTGCTCTCATCGAGACCACTGCCGTAGCGCACCGGGATCTTGACCTCGTCCCAGACGAAGCCGAAGTCCGCGGAGTAGTTGAACACCGGCTCCTTGAACACGAAGCTGTTGGCGATACGAACGATGCGCCCGCTGAAGTTGTCGCCATCGACCCACGCGCCAAGCTCCATGACGGTGGTGCGCAAGAGGCCGATGTCGATCACGTCGCCCTTGATGCCACCTAGCTGCACTCGGTCGCCGACATCGTAGAAGCGTGCGAAGAGGATCGCGACCCGGCCCGCGACGCTCGCGATGACTTCTTGCAGGGCGAACGCCACGCCCGCGCCCATCACCCCGAGTGAGACCGCAATCCCGCTCAGCTTGTCGCTGAAGGTCGT
>JACKEB010000032.1 GCA_020633205.1 Polyangiaceae bacterium | reverse complement strand
GCGAACAGGTGAAGGCGACACGGGTGCGTCGACCAATCATCGTCGGCACGAAGCTCTGGGTCACCGTTATCGCGCCGAGCAAGTTCACGTCGATAACCCAGCGCATGTCCGCCTCTGGAACGCTCAACGCTGGCCCGATCGCCGCGACCCCCGCGTTGTTGAACAGCAGGTCTACAGGGCCCATTTCCTTGGCGATCCTCGCCGCGGCGTCGTGCACCTGCTGCGGCTCGCGCACATCGACCTGACACGCCACGACCCCGTGCTCCCTGAGTCGCTCGCAGCCCTCACGACTCGCATCCAATACGGCAACGCGGGCGCGTCGGCGCATGAGCTGCGCGACGAGCGCGCGCCCGATACCCGACGCACCTCCCGTAACCACTGCGACTCGCTCGCCCAGATCTTCTCGCCCACCTCGACTCATTGCGTATACGTAGCGTATACCCCCAGGCAGTCAAGGCCGGTAGCTTTCAGGCAAGTGCTGCGCGCAGTGCGCCTTCGAGCTTGGGGTAAGTCCACTCGAAGCCGCGCTGCTGCATGGCTCGTGGGATCGCGCGCTGCCCGGTCAGGAGCGGCGTCGCGCCTTCTCCAAAGCGCAATTTCAGCGCGAAGGCGGGCACCTTCACGCTGCTCGGGCGGTGCAACACGCTTCCAATGCAGTCGGCGAGCTCGGCATTCGACACCGGCTCGGGTGCGGTCACGTTGATAGGCCCGCTCAGCTCGGCGTCGTCGATCGCGCGCATCAGCATGCGCACGCAGTCGGTGAGATGGATCCACGAGACAATCTGGTCGCCGCTCCCGATTGGGCCACCGGCGAACAACTTGAAAGGCTTGACCATCTGTTCCAGCGCGCCCCCGTTGGCGCCGAATACGATGCCCAGGCGGGCACGCACGACGCGTACCCCGAGCTGCTCCGCGCGCTGAGCCGCGCCCTCCCAAGCAATAGTCACCTTCGCCAGGAAGTCTTCTCCCGCCGGAGCGTCCTCGGGGCACGGACTCTGAGTGTCCCCGTAGTAGCCGACGCCCGAGGCAGTGACGAAGACTGCAGGACGGCTCGGCGCGCGCTCGATCGCTTCCACGAGCAACTTGGCGGGAACGACGCGGCTGTCCATCACACGGCGCTTGAAGGCCTCGTTCCAGCGGGTCCCGATCACGGGCTCCCCCGCCAAATGGACCACTGCGTCGCAGCCGGCCACATGGCGGAACCAGTCTCCTGCATGGTACGGGTCCCACTCCACGAGTTCGGCACCCGCGGGGAGATCCGCTGCCCGTTTGGCTGTCTTGTTTCGAGTCAGCACCAGGACACGATCGCCACGGCCCGTGAGCCGAGCGACCAATTCGCCACCTACAAACCCGGTACCCCCGGAAATCAGTATTGTTTTCACGCTTGAAGTCCCGTTCTATAGCTTTCGTCTAAAGTCGTATAGGACCGCACTTTCGAGGAGACCATGACCACAAGCCCTGAAGTTAGCCCCGCCAACAAAACCTCACGTGGACGTTCGGCACTGTCGCGTGCGCTGAAGGCTGGCTGCGTCGTCGGCCTGCTCGCGCTCGGGACCGGCTGTGCTGGCAAGCCCGCCGCTCCGTTCGACACGCTGAAGACCTCCCAAGCGACGGCGTTCCGCCTGCAGAACTACGAACCGCCGGCGGCAGCTCAGCCCACCGCGCAGCCAGGCGCCATCCCTGGGTTGCCTCCGGAGATCCAGCAGTGGGTTCAAGCTGGCGCCCAAGGTCTGCAGCAGTTGATTCCGCCCGGATTGCTACCCCCCGGCATGCTCGGTGGTGCGACGCCGGGCACGCCCCTGCAAGCCCAGCCCGACGCGCCGCGCTTCCCCACGTCACAACCGAACTTCCGCATCCTCAGCCAGACCCCGGTCATGGATGAGGATCTGCGAGAGGACCTCGGCAAGATCTTCGGCGACGACAGCAACTTCGACTCGACTCAGGCCAACTGCATGTATGCGGAGATGGGCCTCGCGTGGTCGTCCGCAATGGGAAACAACGAGCTGCTCGTGTCATTCTCGTGCAACCGCGTCGAGGCGCGAGGCTTCGCGTGGCCGCACTCGAACACCGGCATGAAGCCCAACACGGTGAAGAAGCTCTCCGAGGTCGTGCAGAAGCTGTTCCCGCCCGGAACCTGATCGCTTCAGCACACAACAGACGAAGGCCCCACCGGCAGCAGCCGGCGGGGCCTTTTTCGTGACCCGGCATCACCAACCGCCATTCCGCGCGGTGACACCCAAGCAATCCTAGAGCCCGGTTTGGTATTCCTTGGGGATGTCGCTGTCGATGATCTTGGCGCCAATCAGCTCGGCGGCTTGCTTGGCCTGGCTGTACACCACCTGGTTGTGCAACTTCAGTCCACCAGCCGAGAAGAAGTACGCAAAGAAGTCGGTGCGCTCCTGGTACTCGAAGACCTGAGTGAGCGTGGAGGCCTTGCTGACGCCCAGTGCCTGGAGCTCGTGCATGTCCACGATCGGCGTCACGATGAACATCGAACTCCCACGGATGGGTGACCCTCCCCCGCTGTCCTCGTAGCCAAGGTACTTGTACTGCATGCGGTATGGGTCACCAGGCTTCGGGTTGAGGTCGAGCATCACCAGCTCGCCATAGTCGCTGAGCAGGCTGTTCTCGATTTCACAGGTGATAGTCTGTACCGCCTTCTCCTTGTAGAGATCGCGGAACACTTTCTTCCAGAAGTCAGGCCACTGCTCCGCGGCGAGTGGCACGCTGTAGCGCCCCTGGAAGCGCTCACCTTGTTTGAAGGGCTTGCCAACGTTTTCCCGCATGCGAACGAGCTGGATCAGGCCGAAGTGCCGATCCTTGTCGATCATCACCTCTTGAAACGCGTTCGCCAGATCGCCAGCTTCAGCGTCGACGACGATGTTGTGAACGTCCCGCTTGATTGAGATGGCGTCCTTCGGCTTGAGCTCGAGGATGGTCATCTTCTTCACGGCAGTCTCCCAGCCGCGCTCTTCTTGCGGCGACGCCGTGGGACATGGCGGTCCGCAACTGACCGACGCGAACGATGTGGTGCACGCCACTCCCAGCGCGAAGCGTCCCAGCCAGCGACTCCCTCTCGACATCCCGTCGTCCTCCTCGATCGTAGTGGCGGGCAGTCCTACGCGCGCGCCAGTCAGCTATGTCCGAGGTTCGCACGAAATCGCGCGGCCGCGCGGCTTTGTTTGCACGCCGTTGATCGGCTCGCGATGCAGCTGGCAGCGCCGTGCATCTGGCAGCGCCGTGCATCTGGCAGCGCCGTGTATGCGAAGGCTCAGCTCTTCTTCTTCGCGGCGTTGTGCTTGGCGATGTCTTCGATAAGCAACGCCGATTCCGGCATGGCAACAACGGTCTCTTGATCGCTCGTTGCGTAGCCCGGATCTGTGGTCTGGTTCCACCACGCGCCGCTGTCCGCGCCGGGGCCTGTCGTCCCGCGACGCGAGCCACCCAAGGTCTCTGGGGCAAAGCCCAGTCGCTGGAATAGGCGCTCCGCGGCGGCGCGATGCTCCGCGACCAACACCTCCGAGCTAACGCCCACCCCGTCCGACACGAGCTTCTCGTAGACCGCCTCGAACAGCGGGTTCTTCGTGCTGTTCACCAGATGTGCGAGAGCCGAAAGCTGCCGCTTGGCGTTCGCTGGTTCGCCAGCTTCGTGGGCGATGAACACCAACACCCGCCGCGCCCAGAGCTCTTCGTACTCGTTGCGGGTCTGCTGTTCGCACGCGATCTCGAGCACCGCCTGGGCGTGGCGACGCGCGGCATCGTAGTCGGCGACGTCCAGCGCGAGTGCGGCCTGGGTGTTCCTGACCCGCATCTCAAGCTTGAAGGAGCGCGAACCAGGACGGAGCGCGTTCGCGAGTGCCTCTTCGAGGGATGCCGCGGCGCGAGGATAGAGCCGCTGTTGCCGCCACACTTCAGCCAGCACCGCGCTACCCCATCCGTGAGCTACCCATTGATCCGGCGGAAACGCGCTCAGCTCGCCGCATAGGGCCTCGGCGCCCACGAGATCCCGCGCCGCAACCGCGGCGCGCGCCAGGGAGATCATGATCTTGGTCTCGACCTGCGCGTTGAAACCACCGCTTCGGGCGTGGACGGCTTTGTACTCGGCCTCTACCTCGCGGCAACGCAGCACCTCACCCCGGTGCAGGTGGTACTGGAGTCGCGTCAGTAGGTAGTTGGGCATCAACCACGCACGCTCGCGCTCACGGGTGCCGACGAAATCATCCAAGCGCCCGAGCCACTCAGCGCACTGAGGAGCGCCGCGCTCTGCATACAGCAAACACATCAGCGTGTAGACGCCGCCGAGCCCGGTCTCCACGTCCTCCGGGCTCACCCTGCTGGTAAGCCTCGGGTCGTGGAACGCCACGTCTGCAAGCTTCCCGAAGCGTTCAGCCCGCGCGACGTAACCCTGGTGAGTGAGTGAGATACACCGGCAGGCCGCGTAGGCGCCGCGCGCGTGGTCGCGCTCACCCAGGATGAACGGCAACAGCGTATGCGCTACCTCGTCGGCACGCTTGAAGTCGCCTTTCATGGAGAGCAGCACCGTTTGGTAGCTCGTGGCCGTGAAGTACTGGACCAACCGCTCGAAGACCGACGCGGGGGCCAGCTTGCCGCGAAGCACCCCTCCCCCCACCACACGTCCAAACTCACCCACGCGCCTTCCGATGCTGGCCCCAGAAGGCAGCGAGCGGACCGCGGGTAGGTACATCTGACGCTCCAAACCCAGCATGCGGTCACCGAGGTCGGAATCGATGGCGACGCCAACCCGCGCCAAGCGCTGCCGCGTCACCAGGAGCTGAGAATGAAGCGCGCTGCCGTATCGGGCATCCTCGCCGCCCTCGGCCACCAGCAGCGACTCCAGCTCATCAAGCAGTGGCCGAGCGTCGGCGAGCGCTTGCGCCTGGTAGAGTTCGGAACTTGCCCAGTCGAGATAGCGGATGGCTTTGTACTTCGCGCCGCCTCGGAGAAAGTGCACCGCAAGCTCCGCGGCGTGCGCTTTCGCGTGGTCGCCGTACCGGCGCTCCAGCAACCTACCCAGCAGGCCATGCAGCCTGGTTTGCCGCGCGGAACTGATATCCTCGAGCAACCGCCGCCGCGAGAGACCCGGCGCGAGATCGTAACCATCACCCGACTCGCTAACCAGATCTGCGTCGCGCAACTCGTCGAGTGCTGCAAAAATGGCGCTATCGCTGCCTTCACTACAAGCAGCAATCAGGTCCAAGTCCAACGCGCGCCCTGCCACCGTCAGTACGTCGATCACGCCCTGAGCGGTGCCGCTAGCCTGCTTCAGGCGCTTCATCAACGCTTCGGCCAGCGAAGTAGGTACGGGGAAATCGCCCAACGCCCGCGGCAACTGCCAACGCTCGTCGGAGAACTGAATCACACCGGCGCCCACCAGCTCGCGCACGAGCTCCAGCACCAGGGCTGGGTTGCCCTGGGCCGCTGATGTGAGCTCAGCGCACAACCTAGGGTACGGCTCGATGGCTCCAAACAAGCTGCTGAGTAGGGCACTCACCGCCGGTTGATCCAGGCGGCCGACGGCGAGATCGAGCTCGGCCCCACCGAGCAGGCGCGAGAGCGCGACGTCGCGGCTCGTAGCATCGGGCCGCACCGTGAGCACCAGACAGATCCCTGGTCCTGCTTCCGCGTGCAAAGCACGCAGCGCTTCGAGGCTCGCGTTATCAGCACGGTGAGCATTATCGACGAGCAGCGCCACGCTACGGCCGCTTCGGGCGACCTGCACCCACTCGCAGAGCGCCGCAAAGAGCTGCCGACGGTCCTCGACGGCGTCCGAGTGCGGCGTGACAGGCTTCACGCCGTCGAACCACCTTCCCACTTCCGGGAGGATACGCATGACTTGAGGAGCCAGGCGCAGCAGCGTCGGCTCTTCGCGCGCCTCCTGTTGCCAGAGCGCGCGCAGCAGCGGTCGAATCAGGCTATACGCACCGGCGCTGGCGTCGGTAGACACCAGCTCCGCAAGACCACCACCACGACGCATACGCAGGGCCAGCTCACGCAGGAGAGCGGTCTTGCCAAGCCCCGCTTGGCCTCGAATACAACCAAGAGCTGGGCGCAACGCGCTGGATTCCCACAAGCTCGTCAGCTGCGCGAGCTCACGGTCGCGACCAAGCAATCGCGACGGCTTGAGGTAGGTCGGCGCCTCCAGACCAGTGGCGGTGCCGAGGGCTGGTGCGCATTGGCGCAGCCGACGCCGAACCACAGACGCATCCTGCGGGCGGGCAGCGACCTCAGGACTCATCAAATCACTGACGAGCTCCGCCATCTCTGGTGGCGCGTCGACGAGCAACTTGCGTACGTCAGGCGGACTGACCTGCTTCGCCTGTACGAAACTCTCCGCGTCCCGGATGTCGAACGGTACGTATCCGGCGTAGATCTCGAACGCCAGCGTCCCGAGTGAGTAGAGGTCGAGCCGCGGATCTGTCGGCGCCCCGAACAACACCTCAGGCGGCAAGTACGCTGGGGTACCCGCGAGCTCACGCCGGACGCTGCCGATCGGCTCCATGATACCGAAATCCAGTATCCTCACGGAGACTTTCCCGGAGGCATCGCGATCGATCCGCACATTGTTGGACTTGAGGTCGTGGTGGACGTAGCGGCGGGAGTGCAAAAAGGCCAACGCCTCACACAGCTGGTCGATGACCTCAATCGCTTCCGCAGGGTTCAGGGGTACGACACGATCGAGGTCTTCGCCCTCGACGAACTCCATCACCAGGCACGGCATGCCTTGAGCAGCGATCACCAGATCGCGCACCTCGACGAAGCGCGGATGGGACAGCGTTGCCATGAGGTAATACTCATGACGGAAGCGCGTGAGCAGGGATTCCTGTTGGCGGTCCGCACGCAACACCTTGATCGCGACGGGATCTCCGGAGACCAAGTCGCGCCCGCGGTAGACGACGCCCATGCCGCCCTGGCTGAGGTGTTCTTCAACCTGGTAACGCTGTCCGAGCAGATCCCCCGGCGTGAGCAACGTAGCCGCACCGGCGGCCGCCATGCTGGACGGCCGCACCCGCGGCAGCTTGGCTTGCTTGCCCAGGTTCGTCTCAGTGACGCCGATGCGACCTAGCTCGACAGCCATTCAAATACGAGACCGTAGCCAACCTCCCCGGAAACGCCAAGAGCGAACCAGAGCAGGTCAAAGTCTCGCGGTCTGAACGGCTCGCGCTTGGAAACCTTAAATGTTTATGCGTCGCCGCTGTCGTGCTCGCGGCGTGTTGTTTGGTCGCGGCCGCAGACCAACCTCACGCCACGGAAACTCACCCAAGCTGGGCGCAGCTACTCGGAGGCGTAGCGACCTGGAAAGCGCAGCTACTTGGAGGCGCAGCTACTTGGAGGCGCAGCTCACGTGCGCACTCTCACACACCTCGAGGCTTGGGTAGAGCCCGCCGCAGTCACCTCCAATGCAGCTGCAGCCACTGAGCAACTCGCAGCCGCCACCGCTCCAGCGCACGCCGAGGAACATCTCGCAGGCGCCCTCCCCTTCAGCCTCTTGCGCGTCGCACAGGTCGCGCCCGCAGTCGGGTTCGATGCAGCCTTCGCCTGGGGCGGCGCACATCCCGCACGTCGGGTTGCAGCACCAGGTTCCTTCCCCGCACCAGTTGTTTCCACATTGCTCACCTGGCGGAGGCTCCGCAGGTTCACAGGCTCGCTGGTCGCAGGCGCCGCCCGCTTCGACGCAGGTCCCACAGGAAGCGTTGCAGCACTCCTGGCCTTTGCCACAAACCGTGTCGCCGCACTGCTGCCCCGGCGGGTCGTCTGGCGTGCCGGGGTCATCTGGGTTGCCGGGGTCCGTTCCGCCGCCAGGTTCGCAGGCAAGCTGAATGCAGCCCCCGCCCGGCTTGGTACAGATCCCGCAGCTGTCGTTGCAGCACACCTCGCCTACCGCGCACTGGGTGTCGCCGCACGCCGCGCCCTTTCCGGCGCCCGATTGATCCTTGCCCAGGGACACGTCGCCACCGCTGCTGCAAGCGACGGCCGACAACAGGCCGAGCCCTAGAGCAAGCCCCCCCAGCGCGCTACGTTTCCGGGCGACACCAAGCCAAGTTAGAGCACTGAACCGAGCAAACATATCTTGAGTCTCCATATCTGGTTAGTGCTTCGTCGCTGCAGCATCCGTCGAAGTTTGTGCAGACCTGGTCGCTTCAACTTGTTCGACGACTACGGGCTGTTTGGGAGCAGTGCACCCGGCGCCAAGGTCCGCGCGCACACGAGGCAAGATGGGCGTCGCCGGGAAGCGCGCCAACAGCTCTGCGTACAGCCGCTCCGCGCGAGCCTTGTCGCCGGCTCGACACGCGGTGATCGCTGATAGTCCAAGGCGTTCGGGTAAGAGCTGCGCGCCACGGCTGGTGTCGATTTCGCGCTGCGCGGAGACGAGGTCGCCACGGCTGAGCGCAGCTTCTGCGGCCTTCAGGCGGCGCATTTCCTCCCGGATACTTGGCAAGCTCTGCGGATTGACCAAGCCTGACGAAGCAAGCGCTGCTTGGCTCTCCTTTCGCGTACTCCCGATCACCGGTTCGAGGCGCTTCGACCCCGACGCGGCACTCGCGTGGCTAACATCGCTCTTGAGCGACGCTTTCGGTTCAACGGGCGGAGCCTCGAGCGAAGCTAGGGGAGAGACCTCCGCTTTCGCAGGGGACTCCCGGCTGGGCAGCGTGGGATTGGGCAGGGCGGGCTTGGGTAATGTGGCTGCGGAGTGATTTTCAACGACGGCCGCTCCCGATGTTTCAACGCCCAGGAGCCCGCGAGATGTCCACGCGCCGCCCAAGCCGAGCGCCGACCCGACCAGCAGCCACCCGGCCAGCTTCAACCCACTCACCCCGCTCAGGAAGCTCGCACCGCCGGCGGTCCCGACTTCCGCCGCGCCGGCTACTCCAAGGGCCGCGCTCCCGGCCGCCGCTTTGCTGGCGAGCCCCGACGTCGCGAGTAGCGCGCTGCCGCCGATGGCCAGACGCAGTCGCTGCCGCACCCGCTCACGGTCGCTCGGTGTAGGACCGAGACCAAGCTCTTCACCCTTGGCCTCCAACAGTAGCTCTTCGAGTTCAGGGGTCATCGTTCACGCTCCGTCCAGGCTTCTTCCGCGCGGACACGTTTGAGGGCTGCGTCCATCTCCGAGCGCGCCGCCCTGAGCCGGGAGTAGACCGTGTTGAGGTTGACCCCCAGGGCCTCGGCGATTTCTGGCGCAGAAAACTCCTCGAGCTCAGCCAGTACGAACACTTCGCGTTTGGGGTCGTCTAGCCTATCGAGCAGGCGGTGAAGGAGCTCGAGCGCCTGACGCTGCTCGAAGCTCCTGCCGGGCCCCGGGCGCACGTCGTCGGCAAGGCCATCAGGCAGCGGCTCCGCTGCGCGGCTGGCGGCTCGACGTCGCTGCGCTCGCACCACACGCAGTGTGATGCCGAACAGCCAAGTCTTCAGGCTCGAGCGACCCAGGAACTCTGGCAGCTTGCGGTAGGCCACGAGGAACACCTCTTGGACCACGTCGTCCAACGCGTGCGCCTCTGCTCCGAGTCGTCGAGCGCTTCTCCAGACGAAGTCGAAATGGGCGTCGTAGAGCGCCTCGAAGTCCCACGCCCCAGCTTCGATCTCGAAGCCTCGCTCCGAATCGTTCGAACGCAGCTCGGGTCCCGGACTGGGAGTGCCGCTCTGGTTGCGTGGGGTCATCAAAGCTGAGTGCCGCGCGACGTCTCGATCCGTCACGGAAAGCGCAACCAAGCTCGAAGTCCGCCGCCCACAGCCAAAATTGAGGGACGGTAGACCTCTCCCACCCCCTCCAAGACGTAGCGCGAGTCGTCGCGAGCGAGCGAAAGTTCACCCCAGAGGCCCAGCGCAAGACGCTCGAAAGCGACTCCAAGCTCACCTTCCGACACCAGGGCTGTGCGCCAGACTCCGCGCGTGCTGGGCGCACTCACGCCGTACCCCGTACCGCTAACTCGCGCGACCTCCCCTTGAAATGCGAGCTGCAAGCTGAGGGGCTCGATGGACCGCTCGACGAGCCATGTTCCGCCCACACGCAGCGCCATCCTAGAGAGCTCACCGCCTCGCTCCCCATCCACCGCGTGACGCTGAGCAGGCACGAACAAGCCGCCCAAGCCCAGCCCGAGTTTCCCCACGGCACTATCTATCAAGGGCAAGCGCAAGTGTCCTTGAAACCGCGGCACCGCCTCCCCCACTCGCCCGCTCTCGAGCCCGGCTCCAACGCCAATCAGTGGAGCCCGTGGTGCCCAAGTGAAGCGCCAGAAGTCGCTTCGGTCCTCGGGCTCCGCCGGTTTTTGGGGGTGAGGGACAGGCGGAACAGCCGGTGATTGCGCCAAACCGGCGGGCGGCTGCGAGGCGGGCGCTGCTTCTGCTTTCGGGGCTGCATCTACCGGAGCAGCTGCCGGCCCCCGCGGCTCGCCCGTGGGCCCCTCCCGCTCACCGGTGGCGCTCACCAGCAACACGGAGATCGCTGCTGACCGCAGCTCGGAACACGTGGGCGCCAACAGCTGCCGCTCGAGCAGCAACTCGCCGCCGTCTGCCGCAACCAGCATCTCGAGCTGCATCGCGTAGGCGCCACCCCGCGGGCGCACCTCGATGCGCACGGAGCCAGGCAGCGTGCGTTCGCCGAGTTCATGCGCCACCGCTTGATTGAAGGCAGCCGCGTCACCGCACTCGGCGGGTGCACTCCAGGTGACGGGCGGGCTGGCAACCGCCGGCCCCGAACTGAACAGCAATCCCAGCGCAAGCGCGCAGCTCCTCGAGATCGCCACGTGGAATCATCAGCACACGCCGTGCCAGTGGAATCCCCGCAAAGAACAGGCACCAACCAAGCAGTCGGTCCCGGAGAGCCCGCGACGGCATTGTCAGGGCTGTGCCAGCTCGCGCCAACGAATGCGCCTCCCTCGAAGGCTAGCGCTTGCTCTCGGCCACAAACCCGAACTGCAGCGGCAATGAAGCTACTCCGTGCGGAAGCGTGAAGCGCTTTCCGGGGAGCTCTGCAAGGTTCGGCAAGAACTTGCAGCCATTGACGTAGGGGTATTCGCGCACGGTGCTGAGGCGTAGCCCTGCATCGAGCACCGCCTGGAGCGTTTGAGCAACCGTCCACTGATACGCGTGCCCAACTTCCGGGTTCTCGAAGGGCTCCGTCTCCACGAAACCTGAAGGCGCGAGCGCATCCCCGGAACGCCCCACGTAGTCGCCTACTGGTTCGGAGAAGACGTAATCGGCGAAGTACGGGTCCTTGATGCGCAGCTCTTCGTCGACGGACCAGATCAGCGGGTGAAATTCCATCACCACGAGACGTCCCCCCGGCTCGAGCACCGAGGCGGCTCCGCGCATCCATGCGGCAATGTCATCGATCCAGGGTAGTGCGCCATAGGACGCGAACACGCAGTCGAAGCGCCGCCCCTCCGCCGCTGCTCTCGGCAGCCACTCCAGCACGTCCGCGCGCTCGAAGGTCGCTGCAATGCCCGAGTCCGCGCTGAGCTGCGACGCAAAGTCGATCGCGCTATCCGAGATGTCCACGCCGGTTACCCGCGCCCCGAGCCGCGCAAGCGAGATGCTATCCTGTCCGGAGTTGCACTGGAGGTGCAGCAGACGGACTCCGTCCAGGTCGCCGAGCAACTCGAGCTCGTCCGGGTACAGCGTGGAGCCACCGTCGCGCAGGAAGGCCGCTTGGTCGAGCTTGTGCGCGTTGTGCGCCTGAGTCGCCAGGTTCCACGAACGCCGCGTTTGCTCACGCCGCGCCTTGAACTCATCGCCTTGAGACATGCCGGGCAAGTCGCGTTGTTACCCGGCGGCGTCAAGGGTATGCCTCGGATGTGAGCGACCAGGCACAACCCATCCAAGCGCGCGGAAACTTCATCAACGGAGCCTTCGCGCCGCCACCAAGCCCCGAGGGCGAAGTCGTCAGTCTGGATCCCTATCTCGACCAGGAAGTCGGACGGGTCCACTGGAGCACGCTGGGTGTAGCCGCGGCTACGGACGCGGCGCGCGCCGCGCAAGCCGCCTGGCAGGCGCGGCCTTTGACTGAGCGAATCGCCGCGGTGCGGGCCATCGCGCCGGTGCTCGAGAAACACAAGGAGCGGCTCGCCCAGACCATTAGCCGCGAGATGGGCAAGCCGGTCTGGGAAGCTCGCACCGAAGTGGCAGCGGCGATTGGCAAGGTGGAGATCAGCGCCACAGCCGGGCTCGAGCTGGTAGCGGAGCACAAGCTGGCGGATGGCTCGAGCTACGCCTTCAAGCCCCACGGCGTGCTGGCGGTGCTCGGTCCGTTCAACTTCCCGCTACACCTGATGCACGGCCACGTGATGCCAGCGCTGTTGCTTGGGAACACCGTCGTGCTCAAGCCGAGCGAGCACGCGCCCTTCACAGGACAAATCTACGCAGAAATTCTCGCGGAGGCCGGGTTGCCCCCCGGCGTGTTCAACTTGGTTCAAGGTGCCGTGGAGGTCGGTGCAGCGCTCGCGGCGCATCCGGAAGTCAACGGCGTGCTCTTCACCGGCAGCTACCGCGCGGGCTTGGCCATCCAAAAGGCGACCCTCGAACAGCCTGGCAAGCTCTTGGCTCTGGAGATGGGCGGCAAAAACCCCGCGGTGCTCCTCGGCGACGCCCCCTTGGACAAAGCGCTCTACGACATCGCCTGGGGCGCCTACGTGACGAGTGGTCAGCGCTGCTCCGGCACCGCCCTGTGCTTGGTCGAACGGAGCCTGCTTGGAACCGTCAGGGAGCGCCTGAGCAAGATGCTCGGGGGGATCCGCATCGGCAACCCTCGCGAGGAAGTGTTCATGGGTCCCCTGGCGTTTGCTGCCGCGCGGCAAAGCTTTGAGGATGCGCTCAACGACGCGCGGTCAAGCGGCGCTCGGCTTGTGGCGAAGAGCCCGTGCCCTGATGGCTCCGCCTTGGCAGCAGCGTCGCTCCATGAGGTCGATCATTTCGATGTCGCCAATGCCTACCTGCGTGAGGAGCTGTTTGGCCCGGATTTGACGCTCGTCCCCGTGGACGACCTCGAGCATGCCGTCAGCGTTGCGAACAGCCTACCGTACGGCCTCGCGACCAGCGTCTTCACCGCAGACGCTGATCGCTTCGAGTGGGCGAGGGCGCGCCTCGAGTACGGCTGCATCAACCACAACGCCCCGACCTGCGGCGCCTCGAGCAAGCTGCCCTTCGGCGGCGTCAAGCAGAGCGGCAACCACCGGCCGGCGGCGCTGTGGTCCAGCCTCTACTGCGCCTATCCAGTCGCGACGCTGCGCGGTGGGGCCACGCTGGACCCCACCAAGCGCTCGCCGGGCCTCGACTGGTGACACGCCTCGACTAATGACGCTGGGCTCGACTGGCAGTCACATGCCTTTGACGCGATAGATCAGGCCCTCGGAGACCTTGCTCTTGTCGCGAGATTGCCCCGCGGCAAAGTAGGCGGTGCCGTCCTTCGTGATGCTGAACGCCGGCACCCAGGGGTACTTCAGGTCGAACGCGTCCGACAGCTTCACCGCACCGAAGAAGCTGCCGTCCTTCTTCCAAGCGCTCAAGCGGCGGAAGTTCGAGTCGATGACGCAGATCCCAGGCTTGCAGGGTCCGATGGCGTGGACCCAGCCGAACTTCTGTTCGTCGAAGCTCTTGTCCGTCTTGCCGAAGCGGAACTTCTCCTTGCCGTTCGCGTCCATGCCGATCACGACGCGGGACTCGTTGGGGTCCTTGCTCTTCGGCAGGATGCCACCGACCAAGACGGTGTCGCCCATGAAGCCGATGGTGTTGACGTTGCCGAACGGTCCCTTGCGCTTCGCCTCCTGACTCAGGTCTTGAAGCACCCAAGGTTCGCTCTCACACGCGCTCTCACCGAACGTGAGCTTGTTGACCGTCGCGTTTGCAAAAGAGCCTAGCCCCCATTTGCCGCTCGGGTGCATCGCGATGTATCCCTGGCCGCGCGCCTTGCATTCGTACTTCAGCTTGCCACCGCTGATCATGTAGCTCTCGAACAGGCCGTTCGACGCCAGCAGGTTGCCCTTGTCGTCCTTGCTCAGGGTCTTGATCTCCTTGTTCGTGGAGAGCACACCGCCATCTCCGAAGCTGGTGTCCTTGGTGAGGCTGCAGCCGCTGCCGATGTTGAAGGCTCGGAGCTTGCCGTCGGCGCCGACCAAGTAGAGCTTGTCCTTCACGACCTCGATCGCACGAATCACGCTCATGCCGCTCTTGTCGAGCAACGGCTCCTCGAGCTTGCAGAGCTCGGGCGTGAAGTCTTGGGTCCCGAGCTTGACGCTCTTGGGCTTGGGTGCGAGCGGCGTGCTCGCCTTGACTTGCTCCTCGAAGCTCGGCTCAGCTTCTGTCCCCGCGGAAGCGGTAGCTGCGGCGGTCGCGGTGGCACTAGCCTCTGGCTTGGCGCCGTCCTCCTCCTTCTTGCAGGCGAGCAGCGCGAGGGCCAGCAAGGCTCCGGTTAGGGCGGTCGTCTTCAGATGCATGTGTCTCTCCTCAGCAATGTGGTGTCCCCCAAACCCCATCAGGTTTGCAAATCGCGACGGCCTTGGAAACCTGAAATTTCTCGTTGGATTTGCCACGACGCTGTTCCCACGCCCGTTACACACCTGAAGCATCCAGTACCGTGCGGCAAAGTGTGCGGCGCCTGTGCCCCTGTGTCGGTACGTTCGGGTGAAGGCTGACGCGGATCGTCGCTAGGGGACCGCGCCTCGTGAGCGAACCCAGGAGCTGGGTACATCAAACGCGAGGCGCGAGCGTGCGCGCTGTGTGCGGTGCTGTGTGCGGGCGCTCGCCCATGGCCCAGCGCTAGCTACGGGGTACGGAAATTCCCAGGCGATCGGTCACGGCCGCGTTGAAGACGCCGCTCCGATTCAGCTCCCGGTACACACCGAGCCACTGATCGACGTTGGCGTCACCCCACAACGCTTTCACGTCGTCGACGCTCTTCAGCACGTTCAGGTCGAGGCCCCAGTGGGGACGCGCGCCGAACTCTTGAATGAACGCGTGCTCATAGTGGAGCAGCATGTCGCGCGCCCGGCGGATCCCGAGGATGGTGCCGATCTCGAGCGTCACGGTGTCGCGGCCATGCATCATCGCCAGGTTCGAGCCTGCCTGCTTCACGAAGCGCAGCGTGCAGGGCGTCGTGTGCACCATCCCCTGATCTTGGTGCTCTTGGGCGAGCTCAAAGAAGCGCTCGGCGACGCGCACGGTGTCCTTGATGTCGAACGACATCTCGATGCCGAACACCCGCATGTGATTGACCGGCCCGATATCGAAGACCTCGTAGCTCTTGTTGATGTAGCTGATGTCGGCGCGGCTCTTGATCGACTCGGTGACGAACTGGGGCCCGAGGTTCGGGTAGCGGTTCACGGTCTCGGCGATGATCTTGCCCTTCCCGCTGGCCCAAGTGCCGAGGGCATCGACCTCTGTACCCAGCTTGCCTCGCTTGCGATCTTGAGCGCTCCGCCAGGGCTCGCGCTCGAGCTTGTAGCGTTGCTGGAGCAACACCTGGTGCGTGTCGGGACCGCCGCCAGTCACCGCGGGATACGGATTCAGCGAGACCTCGTAGTACTCCGGCTGAGGCCCGAGCGCCGCTAGCTCACGGCCGCTGAGCAAGCGCCCGATGAAGCCGTCTCTGCATTTGACGGCGCCCCACGTCGTCACCGTGGGTGTCTCCTTGAGCCAGTAGCTCGGCTCGACCTCGAGCACGACGGCATACACCAGACCGGCCGCGCCCAGGCTGACGCTCGCCGCATTGAAGATCACGTCGTCTTGCACCAAGCGCGCCTTGATGCGGTCCCCATGGGACTCGATGTAGCCGGGGAACTTGCGCGGATCCGTGATGCCGTTTCGCGGTTCGACCTGGAGCACCTCCCCCCCACTCGCGACCAATTGGATCGATGCGATAGCGGAAGACACAGGGCCGTAGTTGAGCCCGGAGCCGTGAGTGGCTGTCATCGCGGCGCCGACGATGCTCTGGGCGTTGTAGCCGCCCAGGTTCTTGAAGGCCAAGCCCGCACAATCCATCTCGGAGTTCAAGCTACGGATGCTCGCGCCAGCTTCCGTACGGAACAGTTTCTTGTTGCGTCCGAGCGCGCTCAGCTGTTCCTCTGGCACCTCCAGCACAGCGCCGATGCGCTCGGGGCTCAGCAAGAAGCCGCTACTGAAAGCCACGTCACTGTAGGAGTGACCGGCGCCGGTCATGCGCACGCCGATGCGCTCCTTCTCGGCGCACTGCACGATCTCCACCAGATCCTTGAGCTTCTCCGGTCGCACGCGGTAGCGCGCGTTGACGCCAGGATTGCTCCGGTTCGCGTCCTGCCAGACACCGCCGTTCACCTTCCAGCGATCACAGCCGGTCGGCGTCGACGCACAGGCACTTGCCCCTACCCCCAAGGCTCCCGCGCCCAGCAACTCTGCGCCTAGCGCCGCGCTGGACCCCAAGAACTCCCGTCGCGTGTGCTTCACGCTTCGGGACTATAGCGAAACTGCCCGGCGGAAGCGCGAAAAGGCGTTTCAGCGTATGAAACACGCCCCAACGTATTCCCCTGAGTAGTCGGCGCAGAACTCGGCGGTGTATCCGACGCAGTAGCCAAAGGACTGGATCTCGTCGTTGCAATCATTCTGAAAGCAGCTCTCTGGGTTGGGCTGCTGCAGGCAATTGTCCACGCAACACATCAAGCGCGCGACCTGGTCGTGACAGCCGTTCTGGCTGGCGCAGCCGATGATCTGGTTGAACGTGCAATCGCTGCAGGCCACCGGGTAGCCGAGAGATGAATCCGGCGGGGTGGTGTCCGCCTGGGCACACGCGTCGCGGCAATCATCGATGTCTTGCTGCTCTTCGGTCAGGCCGCACTCGACCACGCAATCGTAGGTTTCCGCTGAACAACGCGGCAGCATGCTCGGTGGCAGCAACTCTCGGCGTTCCGCACATTCGCCAGTCGGCAGCGGATCGGGGTCCGTCTCAGGTGGTGCGGGCGGTTCGAAACCTCCGCTCTCGCTCTCGGCGTTGCACGAGAGCCAGGTCAGGAACGCTTGGCGGTCCGCCTCGGGGAGTCCACCGGCGGGAGGCATATCCCGCACGTCTTTCAGGCGCACCTCGATGCGATCGCTCCAGTAGCGCACGTCCTCCAGGGTGTCGAAGTTGACGCTCAAAGGAGCTTCCTGCCGCTCGTCCTCACCCAGGTTGCTCGAGTGACAACCCGTGCACCAGTTGAGCAAGAAGGGCCCGGCGAAGCTCTCGTAGGTCAGGTCCTGAGCGCTCTTACACACCTTCGCACTGGAGCTCGCGGTGTCGTCGCTACCGGAGCTGCACGCAGTGCCCAGCCACAAGCAGATCCCCGAGGCAATGAGCGCAGTGATCCTACGCGAGTAGTGCATGGAACGGCTCCACTCCTGGGAAATGACTCTGTCCATCGACACCAACCAGCTCGAGCACCGCCGACAACAGGTTCGCCGTCTGAAGCTGGAGCCCGTCCTTGGCTGCTTTGCCGGTGCCGAGATCGATGGAGAGGGCGTTCAGCTCGTCATCCGTAGCCCCGAGCACGCGTCCGCCAGGCGCTCCTCCGCCGAAGATCAACGCGCTAGTGACTGGCCAGTGGTCCTTGCCTTCGCTCTCGTTGAGCTTCGGCGTGCGTCCCATCTCGCTCATCACCACCACCAGCGTTTGCTCGAGTAGCTGCTTTTTTTCAAGCGTTTCCGCGAGGCTCGTTAGTCCAGCGAACAGCCCGTTGAAGAGCTCGCCTTGAAGTTGGTTGCCTTGGTGGGTGTCCCAGTTTTGGGTCTCCATCAACACCGAGCGACACAGGCCACCCTGCAACGCGCTGGTGCCAACCTCGATTTGCACCTGCAGGTCTGGTGTGTAGTCCTGGTCGCCGAAGCCACCGGTCTGCTTGGAGAAGCGCCGGAGTAAGTCCTGACGGTCGAGGGAGCTGAAGAACGCGTCGAGCTGTCGGCGGTTGGCGCCGCGTTGCCCGCGGGTCGCCTGCAGGCGCTTCGCTCGCGCCTCGAGATAAGCGCGCACTCGCTCATCTTCGCTGTCCGTCGGTACCACCGCCGGTTCGCCAGCGAGCAGGCTCTTCTCCGGATTCAAGAGCGCACTGATTTGATTCGTGGTGCCGGCGCGGGCCGTGATGGACGCGAGGGGCCCCGAGAGCGCGCTGTTGCCAAGCACCAAGTAGGGCACCGGCAGGTCGCGCCCGAGCTCGTACGCAGCCAGCGCAGCGAAGTCGGGGTTGGAGTCCGACGGCGTCCCCGTCAGCACGCGCTTCATACAATCCGAGTGCACGAAGGAGCGAACCTGGACGCCGTTGATGATGGTGCTGAGCGCGGCGTAGCGCTCGAAGAAGCGCGCGACCTCGGGGCGCTCTGGAGCGGTGAGCACGCTGAGCTCCGCGTAGCGACTCACGTCGCCTTCTGGCGCGTCGATCACGCTGCTGCCCGGCTTGGGGTCGAGCACGTAGGTTGGGTCCCAGCCACCGTTGTTGAGCACGACGATGAGGTTCTTGGGGGCGCCACTGGCGCGGGCCTCCCCAGCGAGAATCGGCAACGTGGCGCCTGCGAGCAGCAGGCCGGAGGCGCCTAGGAAGCGACGTCGATCGAGTGAAAACATCTCGGTACCTCCAGTCAGTAGAACAGCAAGCGCGAGTCTTGCAGCATGGCGAAGATCAGGACCTTGAAGCCCCGACGGTTGCTTTGCGTGGCGCCCAGGCTGGCGCTGAACAGGGCGTAGCTCTCGTCGACCTCCGGCGAGTGCGCGTCCACCAGTTCCCCAAGGATACGCGCATGCAGCTCGGCGATTTGTGCTCGCAGCGCTTCCTCGCCTTTTTCTTCCTCTGAGAGGTGCAGCAGCTTGGCGGAGCTGGGGAAGCGGAAGTCCTGCTCGACGACGTACTCCGCCGCATGGGCCGCGAGATTCCGCACCACCAAGCTCGAGGTGGCGGTCATCTCGTGGGCTGGTAGCGTGACGTTGACGGCGTCAATGCCTCCGGCGAGCACCTCGTATCCGAACAGGCTGTCCCGCATCAGGTCGATGCGACCGATGGTGCCCCAGCCGAGATCCGCGTCGACCCGCGTTTCCCAGCGGTAACCAGTGAGGTCTTCGATGCTGTTCGCGAGCTGCCAGGGTCGCGCCTTGAACAGGTGACGGTCTTCAATCGGCGCGTCCTCGTCGGGCACGAGTCCGCTGAAGTTGCCGGCTTCACCGCCTTCGACGTGGGACACCTGAAAGTCTTCATCCAAGACGATGGCCCGGGTGAGGTCCTTCGCGCTCCAGCGCGAGGTGAGCACCTGCTGCAAGTCGGTGATGCGATCTTGCGGCACGTCACCCAGCGGGATCTGATGAAAGTAGGCGTAGAAACGCCGCGCAGCACAGGCGGAGAAGCGCGGGTCAGCCGCGATCATCTCGCCCAGGTGATGCATGCCATTGCCGGGATACCCAAAGTAGCCCGGATCGTGCACGGAGAAGATGCTCTTGAGTCCCGGTGTGTAGAACGCCACCGGGTACTCCTCCTGGTCCGAGGGCACGAACACCGGCGAGTACCCGCTGAAGAAGCTCGCCAGCGGATCCAGCGTCTGGTGGCACCCGGCGCAGCCCTTGTTCTTCTGTACGGCGTTCGCGACCTCTTCCGGATCCGCGAGGTTGATCGTCGCGTCGACCTCGAGGGAGCGAGAGATGAAGTCGTAGCAAAGCAGCGAGCGGCTGATCGCGTTGGCGCGACCGCGGTTCTTGTTCGAGAACGTGGTCGAGTGACGGGTGAACAACATCGAGTCGCTGAGCACCCCAGCTTGCTCACGTCCGTCGGTGTAGTAGGCGATGCGCCAGCCGGGTCCATCGCTCTCCCGCTTGAGGCCCCACACCTTCGCGACATACGGATCGGCGACGGTGTAGTTGGCGGTGACGAGCTCCGTGTAAGGGCGGTCTTGAGTCACCACGTACTCTGCCAGGCGCAGCGGCGCCTCGGTGATGCTCACGTTCAGTGGCTGCACCTCGACGCCTTCGAGCTCACCTCGCGCCGCGAATCCCGCCGGAAACAGCGAGGCGGCGACGCGCGTATCCAGCGCCTCGTTGTGCAGATCGCGCATCGCCTCGCCGAAGCCTGGGTGACGCATGTAGGCGTCCACCAGGCCTTCGAGCTGTGTTGGGTCCTCTGCTACAGCGCGTAGCTCGTCAGCGCTCGGCCGCTGCCCCCGGAGCGCCATCGAGATGCGCAGCAAGCGGTCCGGCGCCGACAAGTCGACCGCGGTCTCCCCTGCAGGTTCGTCATCGCTGCTCTCACAGGCGCCGACCAGAGCTCCCAGGCCGAGCACTATCCAAGCTACACGCCGCATGCCCTACCTCACTCGCAGCTGCTGTTGGAGATGCACTTCCCACCGCTACAGGTCTCGCTGATGCACACCGGATTGTCAGTGCAGTCATCACCGAGGTGCCCACGCGCCTTGCAGGTGCCGCCATCGCAGCGCGTGTTGGGCGCACACGTTGGGTCACCAAAGGTCGGCATCGCACAGGGTTGGCCCGCACCGGGCCGCGCCGCGCAGGTGCCTTCGAGCATGTTCATCGGCACGTCGCAGTAGCCGTCGTTGCCGCACATGTCGGGGATCGCGAGGCGACACGGCTGCCCCACGCTGCTCTTGGCCACGCACTGCAGGCTCAAGTTGCCTTGACCGTCGACGCTCATCACCGCGCAGCTCAGCGAGGCCTCGCACAGGTTACTGTCGAAGGAGCAAGCTTCGTCGAGCTTCCCAGTGAACACCTCATCCAAGGTGCGGCAGTTCCCCGCGGTACTGGTGTCCGCATCTTCACCCAGGCAGAAGGTACCCGGCTTGCAATCCGGCTCGACACCGCCGCCACAGCGATCCCCAGGGCCGCCGGGTGCCACGCAGTTGCCGTCGCACGCCAGACCCGTCATGCACTCGTCGTCGTCGTCGCAGGGTGCGCCAACGTCTTGAAGCGCGGTGCAGGTCCCTGGACAGCTGGCGCCGAACTTACAGAACGCATCCCCCGCGCACTCGTCGTTCAGCCGACATTCCCCGCCGAGCTCGACCTGGCCAACCAGGATCGCTTCACAGGCCGGGATCTTGGTACCGAAAGCGTCGCAACCTTTCGCGGTGAGCTCCGCCACACAGTCTTCGACTTGGGTACCATCGTAAACGGTCTTCCCGGAGTCGACGCTCGCCTTGATGCGATCGAGCTCATCGCTGATCCCTTGGCTGGTGATCGCCTCACAGTCTTCGCCTTGAGTGAAGACCGCGTAGATCTCGCCGTAGCAGTCCTTGATCACATCACACTGCGCCTTTGCGTAGATCGCCGGCACGTCATCGATCGGTGTTTCCGTGGCGCCGCCGGTCCCTCCGCTGGCGCTGGAGCCGCCACTGCCACCGCTACCCGATGTTCCACCACTGCCGCCACTCGAGCTGGAATCGTCCGAGCAACCCGCCGCAGCCAGTAGACACACGCCCAGTGCAACCCAAATCTTCGTTCTCACAAGCAACTCCTTCCCAATCCCATCAGCTCACACCGACAGTTGCCCGCCAGTGCAAGCCACGTACCCAACCCTCGAGGGTACCCCGGGCGGGCGCGGCCAGGCGCCACGCGATCGCGCCTCGGGGCTTTTCCGCCGCGAAAATAAGGGAAGTTTTCCCAGGCGCCGCACGTTCCTCAGACACCCCGCCTCTCCCCCAAACCCGCTCGCCGCCCCTCGAAGCACTTCGAGATGCGCGCCGTCGTTCACAGCCCAAAGCCAAACGCGAGTTCACTGGGCGCGTTTTGGGGCTTCCCACCCAGTCGTGGCTTTAGGGCCAGGCTCAAGGCGCTTTCCCCCAAACGTTTTTGCATCTGGATTTGGGGGTGAGGGCGCGCTGTAGCATCCCGCTCCATGCGTCTGGGCCGCTCTGCCTTTTTGAGTCGTCGCCGCGCCGCATTGGTTAGTCTCGCAGCCGATGAGCGCGGAAAAGCGGGAGAGCCCCCGACGCCAACGGAGCGCACCAGAGACATCTGGGTCCACTCTGATCAGTCGCCCCGACGACACGTTGATCAGCGGAGAGAGCCTGCAGGTTGCGTTGGACCCAACGCTGGTGCAGCACGGCTTCAAGGGCGTCTCCGACTCTGGAAGTGACTCGCCGGTCGCCGTCGACGGCAGCGACCTGTTGATGCCGGGCGAAAGTGAACTTCCAGCGACGCTCGTCGCCTCACCCAAGCGCCCAATCCCTGCGGAAAGCAGCGCGGGCACGCTGCAGAGCCCGAGCAACGCCCCGCCTCCAGCCGCCGCCGCTCCCCAGAATCGCTTCGAGCGCCGTTACGCCAAGCGCCGCACCCTGGGCAGCGGAGGCATGGGCGAGGTCGTGCTCTTCCGCGACCAGACGATTGGGCGCGAAGTCGCCCTGAAGCTGATCCGCGACGAGCATCAGCACTCCGAGGCGCGCATGCGCTTCTTGCGTGAAGCCCGTGTGCAAGGCCAGCTGGAGCACCCCGCGATCGTCCCGGTGTACGACCTCGGCGTCGACCCCGAGGGCAACCTCTACTTCACGATGAAACGCCTGCGAGGCATGACCCTGGACGAGGTGCTCGGCAAGCTGCGCCACGGCGACGAAGAGGTGAGCGAGCGCTTCAGCCGGCGCAAGCTGCTCAGCCTGTTCAACAGCGTCTGCCTGGCAGTCGACTTCGCACACAGCCGCGGTGTACTGCATCGCGATCTCAAGCCCGGCAACATCATGCTCGGCGACTTCGGCGAGGTGTACGTCCTCGACTGGGGGCTCGCGAAGATCAAAGGCGTGCAAGACGACGGCGACGGCGAGACCCCGATTCAGTCGGGACCGGAAGGGACCACCATGGCGGGGGCGCTGCTCGGTACTCCGGGCTACATGTCCCCAGAACAAGCCCGAGGTCGCCATGCAGAGCTCGACGCGCGCTCTGACGTCTACGCGCTCGGCACCATCTTGTTCGAGATCTTGACGCTCAAGCGCCTGCACACCGGTGAGCGCCTGGAGCAAATCCTCGGCTCGACGCTGAGCCTCGAGCACGCCGCACCGATCGATATCGATCCGGAGCTCCCGCCAGAGCTCGACGCCATTTGCCGCATGGCAACCATGAAGCGCCTCGACGTGCGCTTCGACAGCGCGCGCACTCTGTCTGACGCGCTGGAAGCCTACTTGGACGGCGATCGGGACCTCGAGCGGCGCAAGGAGCTGGCTGCCAATCACGCGAGTTCCGCGCAGTTTCACTTCGAAAAGGTGGCCGCCGGCGACGAAACGGCACGTGGGCCAGGCATGCGCGAAGTCACGGCCGCGCTCAGCCTGGAGCCGGACAATGCACAGGCTCGCTCGACGCTGGTGCAGCTCCTCACCCAGCCCCCAAAGGAGTTCCCCGCGGCAGCTCAAGAGCGCTTCGAACGCGCGCAAGAAGAGACCCATCGCGTGGCAGCGAAGACGGCGCTCGTCGTCTACCTTGGCTTCACAGCGTACCTGCCCTTCCCCTTCTGGATGGGCTTGGCCGAGCCCCTCGCCCTGCTCGCGCTGGGCGCCTGCATCGCGACCTGTGCCGTGATGACCGCGTTCCTGATCAAGAACCCGCCCAAGAGCGGTCGCGTCCCCTACTGGCACCTCGGCATGGCGAGCATCACCGTAGCGGCTGCGTCATCCATGTTGGGTCCGTTCGTGATCGTGCCAACGCTCGCGATGGCAAACGCGATCGCCTACGTTTCCGCGGTGGAACGCAAGGGCCGGTTCTGGATCCTGATCGCGAGCTGCCTGGCGGTTTCGCTCCCGGCAGTCGCGGCGTGGCTCGGCTGGATCCCGCAGATGTACACCTTCGTCGATGGAACCATGCAGATCCGTCCATGGATGATGCGCCTGCCAGAGATCCCAACCAGCACGTTCTTGTTCATCACGAACATGGCGCTGGTCGCCTCGGGCGCGCTGTTCGCCGCGAGGCTACGCGACGAGCTGCTGGACGCGCAACGCCGCCTCCACCTGCAGGCATGGCAGCTCGAGCAAGCAGTGCCCGAGTCTTCTCAGGGTGTGATCGACTCGCACCCGCCTGCGTGACCCCCCAGCTGTCCTGTCGCCCGACGCCCCAGCGCTCAGCGTCCGCTCCTCCGAGGGGATCCGCCGCAGAGTGCGAAACCGTGCGCCTCAGCAGCCTGCTCGAGGTCGTCCGAGACTGCTCCGGGACGTCAGTGCGACCGCAAGCTCGTTTCCCTACGGTGTCTATTCTGTCGCCCGATACGATGTCAAAGTGGTCGCTAACAGCTTCGTCGTCGCCTGGATGCTCGCTGAGCGGGAGAACAGCGCGCTGGCGATAAAACTCTTGCGGGACGCGGTCACACGTTACGAGATCCCCGCCGCACAGCTCAGTGTGCACCAGGACCGAGGCGCTCCGATGCGAGCGGGGGGCTTCCAACAGGTGCTCCAAGATCTCGGCGTGAGTCAGAGCTACTCCCGACCTCGCGCCTCGAACGACAACCCCTATTCGGAAGCACACTTCCGAACGCTAAAGTACCAGTCGGACTACCCACATCGATTCCGCGGGGTACAGGAAGCAAGAACCTGGTGCGCGGATCCCTTCACCTGGTACAATGAGGCAGATCATCACGTCGGCCTTGGGCTGCACACTCCCGCCGATGTCTATTTTGACCGAGCCAAGACCATCGCAGCGGCGCGCCAGCTGACCCTGAACGCCGCCTACCAGCGTAACCCTGCGCGCTTCGTCAACGGCCCACCCAAAGCTGCGCTGCCTCCTGAGCGCGTCGCCATCAACCCCATCGACCCCGGTGAACTCGTTACCGCTGAAAGGATCCTCACGGCTCGAGAGTCGGAGTTGGTGGCGCTAGCCCCAACGCCGACTCTGAGCACCGCGCCCACCGTCAACTTGCCCGGTCGCAAAGGCGCTGGGCGCGGCTCGCGATCACGCCATCACTATCTAGAACTAACTTGCCAGCCGTCTCAGGCGCGTTGATACATTCCGACTTGCTTGCCGCACGGCAATACAAATCTAGCATCCAAACCTCGCTAAACACGTACACATGCGAGAAGTACGCTACTAAGGAACGGACATAGACCGAAACGCAACGGACACAGGAGCGCAAGCCTTCTCATCCGGCAGCATGCCTTTTAGCACCTCCCAGGTTCCGCCCCTGAAGACGCACACGTCAGCCGAAAACGCGTAGATTACGACCTCGATCCGACATCGATTCTGTCCTAACTGTGGACACGGTATGATTCGTGAGAACTGTGATTCGAGAGACTCTCGTTCAACAAACCAGTCGCGCGCTGCGCCCACAATCCACCAGGACGAGGCGCGGCACACAGAGACCTCGCTCGCTCCCAAGCCAACCACTTGTTTCGCCAACTCGAAAGCACAGAAAACATCGGCAGGCTCTCCGCTGGGTAGGAATATACTCGGGTGCTCCCGCACATACTCAAGTGGGTTATCCAAGATCTGCACTTTTCAATCATAGAGGACCGATCTTGACACCACCAGCTTTTAGAAGCGCGTTAAAGGTTTTGAAAGCTTGCGGAGGGACGTAGAACTCCAGTCCCGGGAAGACTGAACCTCCCCCGATTTCCTAGACAGCCCTAAAGGAGGGTATCCTTGGAATCGGACAGCATGACTGCACGCAACAAGTCCCGGAAGCGCCACACGCGCGAGTTCAAA
>JACKEB010000031.1 GCA_020633205.1 Polyangiaceae bacterium | reverse complement strand
TCTGCTGAACTAGCGCGCGCTCTGCTGAACTGGCGCGCGCTCTGCTGAACTAGCGCGCGCTCTGAGTGTGCGAAGGATTCTTCGCACTTCAACGAGTTCAGCGGCGAGTGAGGCGCGAAGTGCCCAACGCAGCTGAAAAGCGGCACATTTGCTAGAGGGTGAGTGCTGAAAATGCGTAGCCTCTCCTGGATCCCGGTACTAGAAGGGCCTGGGCACCGAGCACCGCTCCCAAGGTGGGTGCCGCGAGGAGAAGTTTATGGTTCGTCACGCAGCTGACTACCGCACCCTGTTGTGGACCTTCGTACTGACGCCAGGATTGTTGGCGTTCCTTTACGTGCGCCCTGATCTGACCGGCTACCTGTGGCCGCTCAGCTGCTACTTCGCGCTGGCTTGTGGCGTCATCGCGCACAACCACAACCACAGCCCAACGTTCAAGTCGAAGGGCGCGAACAACTTCTTCGGGACGTGGATTTCCATTTTCTACGGTTACCCGACGTTCGCGTGGATCCCGACCCACAACCTGAACCACCACAAGCTCGTGAACAAAGCGGGTGACGCGACGATCACGTGGCGCTTCACCAACCGCCACAACTTCCTCGTCGCGCTGACTTACTTCTTCGTGTCGAGCTACTACCAGAGCGATCCGATCAAGACGTTCATCGCGAAGGCCAAGGAGAAGAACCCGACGCTCTACCGTCGTATCATCTCCCAGTACGTGATCGTGTACGGAACTCACACGCTACTGCTCGCGCTGGCGATCTTCCTCTATGGCTGGGGCCCTGGTTTGAAGCTGTGGGTTCTTGCCGCAGGGATCCCAGGCTTCTTCGCCTTGTGGACCATCATGCTGTTCAACTACGAGCAGCACGTTCACGCCGATCCCTTCTCGCGTCACAACCATTCGCGCAACTTTGAAGGCAAGCTGCTGAACTTCTTGCTCTTCAACAACGGCCTGCACTCCGCCCACCACGAGAATGCCGGGACCCACTGGAGCAAACTTCCTGAGGTTCACGCTCAGTTACGCGAGCACATCGATCCTCGTCTCGTGCATCGCAGCGTGTGGTGGTACTGGTTCCAGCAGTATTTCCTCGCGGTATTTGTGCGAAGCCTGGGCACCCAGCAGGTCGGGCGCGCTGGTTTCGAGCCCCCAGAGGGTGATGTCGACGTGACCGCGGATGAGGTCGAGCTGGGCGAGGCGGGGACCAACGCAGCGATGGTCTGAGCTTCGAGCTTTGATGCGTCAGCGTCTGCGGGCGCGCCGGGGCGTCCGCTGCACGAGCAGTGAGACGCCCCGCAACGTTTGTGGGCTTCGAACTCGACGTTGAGCAACGTCGCCGGACACGATTGCCGGGACGCGGGTCCCGACTGAGCCAGCGCCCTGTTGCTCGGCCAGACCGCCACGAAGGACTAGAGCGCGTCGTTTGGCGCAGTGATTTTGGGGGAGGGCGCGCTGGCCGTCGCCGTCGCTTGCGGTTCGGCGGCAGGCTTGGCTGCCGGCTTCGCCTTCGGGGGAGCTGCCGCCGCCTTGGTAGCCACGCGGGGCGTCGCTTCATCCATTTGAGCCAAGGCTTTGCGCGCCCGGTCGTCATATCCGGGTTGCCCGACCAATGCTTGATAGTGCTTGCGGGCCTTCTCGAGCTGTCCTGTCGAGCGGAAACAATCGGCGGCCTGCCAGCGGGCGTCGTTCGTAATGGCCGTGCCGGGGTAGCGCACCGTCACGGTTTCGAAGCGTGGCCCCGCGCTGGTGCAACCCGAAGCATTGCGAACTGCCTGAGCGGAGAACAACGCTGCTTGCGCCGCATTTGAACCTCCCTCGGTCTCCACGCGATCGAAGCCCGCTTGCGCCGCCACCCAGTTGCCATTGCGATACTCGTTCATCGCCAAGGCGAAGGTGTCGTCGTCGTTGTCCTTGGCCTTGTCCGAAGGTTGCTCTTCGGCTTTGCCTTCGGCGGCGGCAGCAGGCGCCTCGGATGGCTCGTCCGCAGCGCCACGGCTCGCGACCTTCGCGGGTTCCGGTTCTGCGCGCGCCTCGTCCGCCGGCGCGGCGGGGAGGATCGCAATGCCCGGGCCTTCAGTCTCCGGAACCCCTCGCTCCGTCACACTGATGTTTTCCGTTTCGCCTGGCTTTGCGCGTAGCAGCAGCAGGCTGGACCCAATCAGTAGTAGCAAGAGCGCCGCCATCGCGAGCTGCGGACGCATCGCGTAGCCCGCGAGCACACTGACCGCACGACCCACCCGTTGGCCGAATGGCAGCGTTTTCCTAGCCGTGCGCTCTGCCGCGAGGATACGCTGCTCGAGTTCGTCAGGTGGATCGACCATCGGCAGCACGCCCACTTCACGAGTGGCACGTAGTTCCGTCGCGATCGGCCTACAGCGGCTACACTGATCCATGTGCCGCTTCGCAGCGGCCTGCGTGAGCTCGTCCAGCTCTTCGTAGAGCAGGTCGAGTACGATTCTGTCGAACTTCTCGCAGTCCATGGTTCCGTGTGGAGTCTGTTAGCGTAGCGCGCGGGCGTACTCTTCGAACTCGCTCAGCGCCTCGCGCAGTCGATCGAGCGCGTAGCGCATGCGGCTCTTGACGGTGTTTTCCGGCACGCCGGTGATGGTGGCGATGTCCTTGAATGGCAGGTTCGCGATCTCTCGCAGCAGGAACACCTCACGTTGCTCGTTTGGGAGAGCGTCGACCGCGTTGACGATGGTCATACCAACCTCACTCGACACCGCGCTCCGGTCGACGGAGGCACGGGGATGAGGGTCCGCCATGGTGTCGAGCAGGGTGCGCGCAGACTCTCCGTCGCCTCTTGGCTGGTCCAGTGACGGATGGCGCCGCAAGGAGAGCTTGCGCAAGTTGTCCACGCAGAGGTTGCGGGCGATGGTGTACAGCCAAGTCGAAAAACGCGCCTCGTGCTTGAACTCCGCGGCCTTTTGCACGACGCGCATGAACACGTCCTGAGTCACGTCCTCAGCGAGCGCTGGCTCCCTCAAGTGACGCAGCACGAAGTTGAAGATCGGCTTCTTGTAGCGTCTGACCAACTCCGCGAACGCTTGGCGATCGCCGCGCTGGTAGCGCACCATCAGCATCTCATCTGTCGCTTCGCCACGCCCGGAGACCATGCCGCTACTCCAGCTTCCCCGGCGAACTGGTGCCGTCACCTGCGACTTCAGTCGCACGGAGCTGTAGGCTTCCCAGGTTTCGGACGAGGGTGCGCTCGCGGCCATGACCGCCTCTTCGACGCGCCCGGCTGGCATTCGATCTGCGCACGTTGACTTCTTGTCCTTCGCGCGTTCACGCCATGCAAGCGCAATCCGCATCGTCTGTTAGGGATTCGCCAGCTACCCTACCGCTTGGACGGCCGTTGGCGAACCTACCCATCCCCGCATGCTTGTTCGGCCGCCTGGACGATTTTACGCTCTGGAGGGATGAATCGTCCGCGCTCGGCGAGTGGCGTGGGGCGCTCCCACACCTGTTGTGAGGTGCTCCACTTAGAGACGCCATGCTGCGGATCTGGCAGCGCCAACGATGCGTTGCGTCAGATTTTCCGGCGCTTTCCGCCTGGTCCACGCATCCGTAAACGCGAGCGCGTACTTCCAGTGGAGTTAGGTCGTTGAAAGGACATAGTATTGTCCCCGTGTTCGCACTTCCCACCGCACACATTCGAGGACTGCTCCGTCGAACATCCCTGGGGTGTCCGGGTGCGAGAATGCGACCGAGTGTGAAGCGCGAAAACGAGACCGAGTGTCGAGCCGATGATGGTACGCTCTGGCCGCTGTGGTGCCAGGGGGGCCCGCGAAACTTAGCTGTCGGCAGCTGTCGAGAGGGTTGGAAATGAAACTGTGTAAGACCTTGTGGGTTGCTTTTGCTCTTTCCTGGGCCGTGCCTGTGGCCGCTCAGACTCCCGACAAGCCCGCAGACGCTACCGCCACCAAAGCAGCGGATGCCAAAGACGAAAAAGCGGCAGACGGGAAAGACACTGACGCGAAGGCCACTGACGCGAAGGCCACTGACGCGAAGGACGGCGCACAGACTCCCGCGCCCAGCGACAAGGCCGCGACGGACACCCCCGCAAGCGAGGCTGCGGACACGAAGAGCGACCCGTCGGATGCCCCCGTCGACGGCGCTACGTATCAAGTTCGACTCCGCGATCTCGAGTCCAAGGTCGACGAGCTCAAGGAGCAGATTCGCCGCAGCCACACACGCTTGAGCTTGCTCTCGGAGACCATCCTGGGTGGAGGTGTGGGTGGCTCCCGCGCGGAGATCCGCTTCACCAATGAGATGTCGAGTGCGTTCCGACTGGTACGCGCCCTCTTCGTGCTCGACGGAGCGGTGCAATACAACAAGAAGGATGAGAGCGGCGCGCTCGCCGAGCAGCGCGAGATCCCCATCTTTTCTGGTTCGATCACCCCTGGCGATCACACCTTGCAGACCCTCGTGCAACTCAGGGGTCACGGCTACGGCGTGTTCTCATATCTGCGCGGATACCGCTTCGAGGTGAAGAGCAGTCACTCCTTCACCGTGACGGAGGGCAAGACGATTCGCTTGGAGGTTGTCGCCTGGGAGAAGGGCGGCGTGACAACGCCTCTCGAACAGCGTCCAGCGGTACGTTACGTGGAGAAGCTGAACAGCGGCACGAGCGCCTCACCCGCAGCCAGTGGATCATCCAAGAGTTCGGGCTCTGGCGTCTCGGGCGGAATCAGCATCGGCACGGGAGGGAAGTGACCATGGGCGTCACTCGCGCTTCGCGAATGCGGGCGTTGTCGGGAGCAGCCCCCGCTGCGGCCCGACGACTGAGCCCTGCCCGCTGGCTCGTTGGCGCGGTTGGGGTCTTCGCGTTGGGGCTGACTGCTAGTCCCGCCCATGCACTCGACGCTGCGGTGGCCAAAGGCCGCGCTGAGGCCGAGATTCGGGCGGTGAACGGGTCAACCAGCAAGATCCAGGCTGCGATCAAGAAAGCCAAGCAGATCCACGGCGTTTCCGTGGCGAAACGCATCGCCGCGGGCGACCTGCTGCTCCGCACCAAGGACTATGAGCGCGCGATCCGCGAACTCAGCAAGGTGCTTGAGCTGGGGCGTCAAGGCAAGGCGACCCCCGCGGAGATCGCGGATGCGGAGTTCTTGTTGGCTGATGGCTATTTTCAGTCAAACCAGCTTCTTTCCGCACGGCGACACTACCGGGACATCATCGATCACGGCACGGAGCCCGCTTATTCCGCCTACGCCGGTCGCTCGCTCAGCCGGCTGGTGGACGTCGCTCTCCGCACCGACGATCTGGACTCGCTGGACGACGTCTTTGCCCGTATGAGCAAGCTGCCCAACTCGGACTCGACGGGCAGTTTGCAGTACGCGCGCGGGAAGGCGTACTTCGCCAAGCGCCAGTTCGATCAGGCTCGCTCTGCCCTCGCCACGGTCGCCTCGGGATCGGACTATGACCACCAGTCGAAGTACCTGACGGGTGCGATCTTGGTTAAGGAGGCAGCTCCTGAGCCACCGGCACAGCCTGCGCCGGATGCTGTTCCTGAAGCGGGAAGCGCTCAGCCAGCCGAGCCGGCACCTCGAGATCGCTACGCCAAGGCCATCGAGGCGTTCCGCAAAGTCACCCAGCTGACCCCTGATTCGGAGCGCCACCGACACGTAATCGACCTCGCGTGGATGGCGATCGGGCGCCTGTTCTACGAGAGCGACAGCTATCTCGACTCGGCTGAGGCCTACAGTCACGTTGACCGCCGCAGCCCCGAGTTCACCACCATGCTCTATGAGCTCGCGTGGGTGTACGTCCGCCTCGGCGACTACCAGCGAGCTGAACGCGCGCTGGAGGTGTTGGCGATTGCTGACCCTAAGAGCCTCGAGTTCGCGGACGGCTCTCTCTTGCGAGCGGACCTGATGTTGCGCTCTGGCAAGTTCGAAAAGGCACTCACGCTCTACAACAGCGTACGCAACCAGTTCGATCCAATCCGCGAGCAGGTGGACCGCTTCCTGAAGACCACCACCGATCCGGCCGTCTACTACGACAAGCTCGTGGACGAACAAACCGAAGTGGATGGTGGAGGCGAACTCCCACCGCTCGCCATCGAGTGGGCTCGCGAGGCCTCCGAAGGTGATCGCGTGTTCTCCGTGATCGACGATGTGAGTCGGAGCCGCGAACTCATCCGCGATAGCCGCAAGCTCGCGACCAAGCTGAACGTGGTGCTTTCCTCCAGCACTCGCGCAAAGGCGTTCCCGGAGCTGAAAGCAGGGATGGAGGAGTCTCTGGCGCTCCTCAACCGCATCTCACTCGCGCGGGGCGATCTGGCCCGCGGATTGGAAGATGTCAACGACTCCGCACTGAGCGGAGAAATCGGCTCAGTCCGCGCAAAGCGTCGTGCTTTGATGAAGCGTCTGGGGTGGCTACCCAAGAACGAGGGCGACTTCGCCAAGCGAGAGGTTTCCGGTGAGGCCCAGTGGAACAAAGTCTCGCAGAAGCTTCAGCAGCTCACCATCGCAGCTGACGGCCTTCAAGCCGTGATCAACGGGCTCAAGCGCGTCATGAAAGACGCGGACAAGCACGGCGTCGTGCAGGACCCCGAGAGCCGGAAGCGATTCGAGGCCGAAATCGCCGCAAACGAGCGTGACCTAAAGCTCTATCGCAAGCGGATCAAGCAGTACCGTGAGGCAATAGAAATGGGGCGCGCGCAGATCGGGTTCGGTGATCAGCGGTACGTTGATGACGCAAACGTCCGCCGGGAGTTCCGCACTCTGCTCACTCGCGAGGTACAGCTCGCGGCTCAGGGGCAGGCTGGCTCTGGATCACAGAGCTACGCCAAGTCGCTGCTGCCGGTCCTGGCCAGCGCGGAACGTGCAGAGAAGAGCCTGGAAGACGCGTACGCGAAGCTCGACAAGGAAGTGGACGAGCAAACCCGCGGGCTTCAGAAGAAGCTGGCGGACGAAGTCGCGAACGTCGAACGCTACGCTGAGCAACTCGAGTCGCTGGACCAGCAGGCACGCCTGTTGGTCGGCGAAGTAGCAATGAAGAACTTCGGATTGGTGCGGGATCGGCTCAAGAACATCGTTCTTCGAGCGGACACCGGTATTGTGCAGCACGCTTGGGAGGTCCGAGAGGAAGCGCGCAGTCGCGTCATCAACCTCCAGCGTGAGCGTTCCCGTGAGGAATCGAACCTCAACGATGAACTCCGGGAAGTGATTGATGACGCAGGAGACGATGAATGACTCGCGCCAAGCTGAACCATGCCTCGCTCTGGGGTCGCCTCGCCGCGCCTAGCACGAGCTCGCCTCGGTTCGCGAGTCTCCTCGCTATCGCAGCAGTTGGGGTGATCGGCGCTTTCTCTGCTCCAGCGGAGTCTCAGCCTGCCCCGTCCGCCTCGACTTCGGCGAGTGCTCCGCCGGCGTCGGCGGCGCCCTCAGCCTCGTCCTCAGCACCGCCCTCCGCCTCGGCCAGTGGTTCCGCAAGCTCCGCGCCCGCACCAGCTCCGACGACTGCGGTGACCGGCGTTCCCGTCAAGACGGGGGCGCCACCGCCTCCTGCGCCGTCCAAGGAGCAGCTCGACGCACTGAAGATGCTCCAAGATGAGCTCAAGGAGTATGAGAAGGGGGCGAAGAGCTACCGCAAGACGCTCACCATGATCGTCCGCCACCACTACGAGGAACGGCGTCGTCGGGTACTGAGCGCGCTCGACCGTGAGATCGACATTGAACAAAAGAACCTCACGGCCGCTCGCGACGAGGCCATCAAGCGCCTCGAGGAGTTCATCGCGCGCTACAGCGGGGAGAACGCTCACCCAGTTGCAACGCCGGACGCGATGTTTCGTCTCGCCGCGCTCTATGAAGAGCGCGCTCGCGTCGACTTCGACGCCGATCTAACGACGGCCCTCGACCCGGCGATCAACCTCTACCGGCGCATCATCCGCGAGTACCCGCAGTACGAAGAGACCGCCGCGGTGTACTACTACCTCGGTCATGCGATGACTGACGCGAACCGCATGGAGGAGGGGCAGCAGGCGTGGCGCGCCCTGGTTTGCGCGAACAAGTACCACGTCAAAGACAACCCCGATGACGCGTCCAAGATCCTGCTCGAGCCACTCGTTCAGGACCACGACGATAAGTTCTGGAACGACTGGTACAACAAGAACCCGGTTCCCCTGGATCAGGACAAGCGACGTCGGGGCAACCTCGCTAAGGCTCCTGAAGACGAAGAACTGCTGTTCCGGGATCCCTATCCCGACTCCTGTGCTGGTTTGCCGCAACAGCTCGAGCCAGGGCAGGAGCCCCGCTATGAGGCCGAAGTCTGGTGGCAGCTTGGCAACTTCCACTTCGATCAGATTGACCCCCACGGGGGCCCTTACAATCTGAACCGAGCCGTTCGGGCGTACGAGCACTCGATGAAGATCGAGAAGCCACCGCTATATGGCGTGGCGCTCTACAAGCTCGCTTGGACCTACTTCAAGCAGCAGCGCTACAAGACGGCCGTTGAGGAGTTCGTCAAGTTGCTGCACTACGCTGACGAGCAAGAGGAGAAGACGGGCGACCCCGGCGCTGATTTCCGCTCGGAAGCGTACACGTACATCGCCGGCTCACTCACCTACGTGGATATGGAGGGGCCGCCTCCAGAGCACCCGCTCATCCCGCGCAACGACGTGCTCGACCTCGAGACCGATCCGCTGGTTGCGGAGTCAAAGATGGCGATTGCCATCGAGCGCGTTCAAGACCCCAAGCTCATCCCGCAGGACAAGAAGTGGACTGTCGAGATCTACAAGAGCCTGGCGCAAGAGTTCATCGAGATCACGCAGAACCGCAACGCGATCGCGACGCTTGAGCTGACGCTCAAGAAGTTCCCGATGGATCGCGACGCACCCGTGATGCAGAACAAGGTCGCGGAGCTGTACGACCAGCTCTCGAAGCTCGCGCCTGAAGGCTCGGCAGCCCACGACGAGTACGCCGCCAAGGCGCTCGAGGCGCGCACGAAGCTGGCCGCCTACGTCGGTACGACGCCGTGGACGGACGCAAACCGTGACGACCCCGAGGCGTTGCAGCAGGCGGAGCTCCTGGTTCGAAACGGGCTCAAGCGCGCGGCGGCGGATCACACCAACAACGGACGTGCGCTGTTCGAGCGTGCTCGCGAACTCAGCGATGCAGGTGAGCAGGTCAGGCTACTCGAGAAGTCTGTGTCCGAGTATCGCCTCGCGGAAACGGGATGGCGCGCATACCTAGAGCAAGATCCCAATGCGTTGGACGCGTATGAGAGCCGTTTCTGGCTAGCGGACGCGCGTTACCAGGTGGTGCGCATCCAAGTCGTCATGCAGCGCACGCCAACCCCAGCTGAGGTCACGTCTGCGCGGGAGGCACTGATCGCGGTGCGCGACTCGAACGAGGACGACAAGTACCTCCAGCCCTCGGCTTACTACCTCGTGGATCTGTCCCAGCAGGTGTTGAACGACCTGTACCGACGCTATGAGGCCTCTTCGGGCAGCGACGGGCTAGAGAAGCGTGAGGAAGTGAAGTTCGAAGGGGAGGGCAGCTCTCGCAAGGTCGTGAAGGAGCCGGTGCCGGCTCCCATCCTCGAGGCTGTCAAAGCCCGCGAGGACTACAACGCCCGCATCTCGATCGATCGAGATCCCGAGAAGAACGGACCGCTCTACGCCTTCCAGGCCGGCGAATACTTCTTCGTCTATGGTCAGTTCGCCGAAGCTCGCAAGCGCTTCACGCCGCTCTATGAACAGTTCTGCGGCAAGAACGAGTGGGGCTACAAGGCGTGGGAGAAGCTGATCAGCATGGCGAACTTCGAGGGCGACGCCAAGGAGTCGCGTCGCCTCGTCGAAGGTCCCAGCTGCGCGTACAACCCCGAGACCAAGGCAGCAGAAGACAACATCCGTCAGCCCGTGAAATCTGGGCTGGCCTACCAGGACGCCGCGAAGCTCTTCGAGGAAGCTCAGAAGATGTCGCCAGGTCCCGAGCGCGACAAGAAGTGGCGCGCGGCGGCCGCTGCGTACAAGGCGGCGCTTGATGCAGCTCCGGCACGTGACGAGGCGCCCGAAGCGGCGATGAACGGTGCCTACGCGTACAAGCAGGTTGGCGAGTACGACAAGGCCATCGAGATGTACGAGCTGTTCATCTCGAAGTACGGCAGCGACGAGAAGCTGAAAGAGCTGCGTGACGGTGATCCAAAGGCGAAGCCGCCGAAGGACCCCCAGCCAGCGAAGTACGAAGAACGAGTCAAGTACCTCAAGCAGGCTTACGACGCGCTCGCAGGCTCGTACGTGCTGTTCTTCGACTACCCGAAGGCCGCGGAGACCTTCGACAAGATCAGCACCATCGAGCACTTCAAGGCAGAGGATCGCCGGCAGGCGGCGCAGCAGGCGCTCGGCCTCTACTCCAGCCTTGGCGACGAAGGCGGGATGGCGCGGTCCAAGGATCGCTTCGCCAAGCTAGGTGCTTCGCCCAAGGAACTCGCCGAAGCGGACTTCATCATCGCGAATAGTGAGGTGAAGAAGTGGGACGAGTTCAGCGCTGACGAAGGTGGAAACGCCGCCGCACGCCGCAAGGCACAGGCGGCCATGGAGACCTACTACAAGCGCTACCAAAAGCAGGACGCGGCCGCGCAGTACGTCGTCGAGGCGGCGTTCAACGTCGCGCGCATGAAGCGTGCTTCGGGCCAGCGCGACCAGACCACCTGGTGGAAGAACACGACAGCGGCATTTGCCAAGTGGAATCGACTTGCCCCGCGGAAAGACGGCGCGTCGTCGGCGCTCGGCAGTCGTGAGGCGGATATGGGGGCGGAAGCCGAATACGTCCAAATCGACGCCGACCTCAAGTCGAAGTTCGACTACGACACCGGCCACCATCGCTACAAGGGCACCGTCACCGAGGTCATCCAGGGGTATCGCAAGGACGCGACCGAGGCCAAGGCGTGGCACGACAAGCTACAGAAGGTGATCGACACCTACGTCAGTCCGACCTGGACCATCGTCTCCAGGGCGCGCCAGGGCTCGGTCTACGACTCGTTGCGTACCGGTCTCTACAACACGCGCCCACCGGAGCTGAAGATGTTCAGCGCCGCTCAAGAGAAGGCGCTGAAAGCCGCCGAGGAGAGCGACAACCCGGATCTGCAGGAGAAGGCGGACGCCATTCGGGTCAAGATTCAGCAGGCGTGGCGCGACGCTCGGGACAAGGAGCTCAACAGCGCCGACGAGATTGCCGTCGTGCGTTACTCCGAATCGGTTGTGCTTTCGCGTCGCTACAACATCTCGAAGCCCGAGGTCGTGCGGGCGATTCGCCGCCTAGCGTTCCTCACGGACGTTGTGGGTGAGGCGAAGATGAAAGCCTATACGGCGCGCGTGAAGGACTTGAACTACACCGAAGGCATGTTCGTCAGAATCAGGCCAGGCGTGGTGGGTGAGCCCGCGGCGAACGGGATGGTCGAGCCGCTCCCGGTGGCCAACTGAGACGGGGGAAATGATGCGATACGGAATTCTACTCGCCCTAGCGCTCGCTACCGCTCAGATCGGTTGCTCCAAGAAAGGCACGACCGAGGCGCAGAACCCTGTCGGGCCTCCGCCTAACTCGGCGGTTGGTGGTGGACAAGTTGCGACCCCCGAAGGCGCGCAGTACGCCCAGACCGACGGCCTATCGAGCGGCGAGGCATCCAACCGGCCGCAGATGAACGCCGACGCGGCGTCCGCGTACAACGCGGGCCTTGAAGCCTTCAAGAACGGCGACCTCGACACCGCGAAGAAGCAGTTCGAGGCTGCTATCTCAGCCGATTCGAAAGCCTACCGTGCCTACTTCTCGCTCGGTGCGGTCAAGGAGCGGATCGACGACGAAGACGGCGCGCTCCGCAGCTATCAAAAGGCCATCGATGTAGTGAAGGACTACGAGCCAGCCATCGTCGCGTACGCGATGCTGCTCGCTTCCAAGAAGCGCTTTGGTGAAGCCGAGTCATTCCTGCAGTCCAAGTCCGCGGCGATGCCGAAGAGCGCGGCGATTCCGGCCGCTCAGGCGGAGTTGAAGAGTATCCAGAAGGACTCTGCGGGAGCCCAAAAGCTCGCGCAGATGGCGCTCAAGCGGAACCCTGACTACCGCCCCGCGATGGTCACCCTGGCGCGCGATCACTACCGCAACCGTCGACTGGATCTCGCCCTCTACACCTTGCGGGCCATCCTCGATGGGTTTGGAGACGAAAACCCGCCGCGCGACAAAGCGAACGCGGAAGCTCGCTTGCTGCGCGCCTTGATCCTCCGGGAAATGGGTAAGCGCAACGCCGCGCTCGACGAGTTCAAGGAAGCGGTCGCCGCGCGCCCCGATCTGGTAGAGGCGCGAGTCAGCCTCGCGGCGTTCATGCTCGAGTCTGGCAATGCGGTCGAGGCGGCGGGCCTCCTCGAGGGCGCCCTGAAGTACGACCGTCGGAACCTGCTCGCCCATCTGAACTTGGGCGATGCGTACCGGCTCCTCGGGCGCCCCGACGCCGCGCTGAAGGAACTGGAGGTGGTGAAGTCGCGCGAACCCACCTTGGCAAAGACCTACTACAACCTGGGACTGCTCTACCTTTTCGGCGGGCAGATGTCGGGTGTCGACAAGAAGACCGCAGCGGAGAAGGCGATCACGGCCTTCGAGAAGTACAAAGAGCTACACCCTCGCGCGCAGCCTGGCGATCCGGATGACACGGATGAGCTGATCGTGCGGGCGAAGAGCCAGAAGGCAATTGCCGAAGCCGAGGCCAAGGCTCCACCTCCGCCTCCACCGGCCGCGCCTGCGGCGCCTGCGGCGGGTGACGCCAAGGCAGGTGACGCCAAGACCCCAGCCAAAGAGGAGCCCAAGAAGGGCAGCTCTGCAAGTTTCTAGGAGGACGCCATGAAACGAATCATCACCACGGTCCTTGTGGGATCGGCACTCCTGGTTCCAAGCGCTGCGTTTGCGCAGGGAAAGAGTCGCGTGGTCACCATCAGTGAGGTGACCATCGTGGGCCGCGTGCAGAAGCCCATCGCGGCTGTGGATGTGAGCCGCATCCAGCCCAAGCTGACCCTCGCGGAGCTTCGTCAGCCATTCCTCGATCGCATCGAGAAGGCGCTCTACCGCGACCCATTTTGATGCTGTCTGCCGCGCTGGCCTGTGTGCTCGCGACTGCGTGCATCTGGGCAGCCGTCGCTCGAAACCGCAAGCTGAACGCCGTCGCCGACGGGCGAGAGTTTCGCGATCGCCTTGGGCACGCCAGCGTGCCCCGTCTGGCGCAGTTGCGCGATCAAGTCGCGTCGGGTCCGGGTCGGGACTTGCTGGACGCGGTGCTCGATGCCCGCACGCCACGCCAAGCGGTAGTTGAAGTGAATGTCGTCGTCGGGGACCTCAAGTACGAACTCCGCGGGGCTCACGAAGTGGCCAAGAGCGCGAGCCGAATTGCCCTGGCCGGGGGCGGGATGCTCGCCGTCGTTCAACTAATTCAGTTCTTGCGGGGGGGAGGGACACCCACAACAGCCCTCATATGTCTCTGCGCTGGCGTGACGGGAGGACTGGTGTGCACCGGCCTGGCGAAGAGCGCCCAAACGCGCGCGCGGGCCCAGCTTGAGGCATGGGGCCACGTGACGCGCCGGTTGGCTGAGGTTTCGCGACAACGCTTCGACCACGAGGGCTTGGAGTGAACTTTCGACCCCACTCGCCCGTACTTGGAGTGACACGCCCACGAATCTAGACCCGTCCCCCCAAGGCCGGGTAACCTCGCGCAAAGCAAGGAAAGTTTGCGAAGGACTCTGCTAGAAGAGGGACGGTCCTCAGGAATTTTTTTCTTGGTCTAGGAACTTTCAGGAAGTGCCTGTGTCGGACGCGCGCTTTCCTGCTGACCCTTTCAGGGTCCCGAGAGGTAATCGATGACGCAACAGCCCCAAGCTCAAGGACCTGGACAACAACGCCCTGGCCAGATGACCGCAGTGATGCGGGCCGTCATGGCGACCGGCCCCAAGGTTCTGCGAATCGGCCTGGTTCAAAACGGACGCGTCATTGAGGAGCGCATCATCAAGCAGCGCACTCACGTGACGGTGGGCCCTTCCGAGCGCAGCATGTTCGTCGTTGCCGTGGGGAACATCCCAGCGAACTTCCGGCTATTCGAGCTGGTTGGCAATCAGTACGCCCTCAACTTCCTGGACGGAATGACGGGTCGCGTGGCGCTGCCGACGGGCATCAGCGACCTGAACGTTCTACGTGGGCAGGCGAGGCGCACCCAACAAGGTGCTTACCAGGTCGCCCTTACCGAGGATTCCCGAGGCAAGGTGGTGATCGGGGACACGACGTTCCTCTTCCAGTTCGTCGCACCCCCTCCGGTTCAACCGCGACCGCAGCTTCCAGTTTCCGTCACTCGCGGGGCCACGAGCATCGACTGGCCGACGACGATGATCGCGGCGTTTTCGTTTCTCGCGCATCTCATGGCGATCGGCTTGATCTACTCAGATTGGCTCGACCCGATCATCGACGAGAACGTGAATGTGCAGGGCTTGATCGACACGGTGAAAAACCTACCCCCTCCGCCCCCGCTCGAGGATCCGACCCCGGAGGACGAGACTCCCACCGAGACCAAGGATGCGAAGGAGCCCGAGAAGAAGACCGCTTCCGCAGGGCAAAAGGCGCCTGGCAAAGCTGCCGGCGGTGGCAACATGAGCGCGAAAGAGGCAGCAGCGCTGTCCAACGAGTTGGAGCAGCTCGAGATGCAAACCTTGGGCGCCCTGGCTGGTCAGGGCCCGGCAACCGCCGGCGTGCTCCAAGATGGTGAGGTGACCACCGACGCCCTGGACCGTGCTGCCGCGAGCGGCGCGGGTGTTGGCACCAGCGGTCCTGGTGGCCTGAGCATCCCTGGGGGGGGCGGCCCGCTACGCCCCGGTGCCTCTGGCGGAGGACTCGGATCCATTGGCGCAACCGGCAAAGCTGGCGGAGAAGGCAGTGGTACCGGGGGCAAGGTGAAGGGGCCAACCGGTAGCGCTGCAGTTGGCGGCGCCGCGGTTGCAGGCGGTAACGTGAGCAACGCGAGCCGGGTAGTGGCTGGTATGCGCGCTGGTTTCCGTGCGTGCTACCAGCGTGGTCTGGCTCAAAACCCGGATGCGCAGGGAAGCATCCGACTCAGCATCCGAGTGGGCCCAGGCGGTGAGGTGCAGGGGGTCTCGGCCTCTTCGAGCGGCAATTTGCCAGGATCCGTCGTCAGCTGCGTCCAGTCTCGCGCCAGCGCCGCCCAGTTCTCTCCCCCAGAAGGCGGTAGCGCTGTCATCAGCGTGCCGGTCACCTTCGTGAAGCAGAACTGAGGCGCATCAAATCCGCCCAACCCATCAAGCCACGCTGAATTCGCCCGTACTGTCAGGCACCTGAGCATGAAGTACGGGCAGGTGGCCGCCCGCGGATTTGATGAACGACATGGAACTACGCGCAAAAAGCGGTCCGACCTCCAGCGTGCTGATACCCAGCATGTTGGAGTCGACCCGCTCTAGCTCCCCAGGGCCGCGGAATTCCTGTCAAATCGGCGATGTGGGTGTCGTTGACACCTCTGGAGACGGCTCATATACTCGGCCGCACTCGCTTGTATCGGTAGGCAATCGCGCACGCGCGGTGGTCATGCTTCGCCCAGGCTCGCAGGAGTTTGGGACTTGAGGAGGGAGGCGGGGTCTTGATGAGAAGTTACAAGAGGAAGATCGGTTTCCTTATCGCCGCCTTGATGGTTGGCGGCTGGGGTGTCGCGGTTGCTCAGACCGGTAACGGTGGCGCGCCCACCCCCGTGGACGTCACTTCTCAGGAGGACCTGAATCTCTCCCCCGAGGAGCAGGTCAAACGTGCTGACCAGTACTTGGGAGAGATGGAACGCACCGCGACCACGATCCGTAAGCAGCTCGAAACGGCGCGCCAAGCCCGCGACGTCGTGAAGGTGCTCTGTTTGGACGACAAGCTCAACCAGGTGGACGTCGCAGTTCGCTCGTTCAAGGAGCGCCAGGGCAGCCTAAAAACCGCCGCCGAGCGCAAGGACGCTGACCGCGCGAAGCATGAGTTCTCCGTGCTTGGCGTACTACGCGATCGCGGTCGCTCCTTGGCAGCTGAAGCGAACCAGTGCGTTGGGGATGAAGCTGGATTCGTCGGAGAGACGGACGTGAAGCTCACCATCGACCCGAACATTGCCGACACGGATCCATCAGAGTATCCCGACGATCCGCTCATCAGTACGCCTCCTGTCGTCAGCAGCCCTGATTCGTGAGAGCTTCTCTCCCTCCCCAGGCTGACTCTCATACTGCAGGCTATTCGGACGTAATCTGATGAAGAAGATCTTTGCTGCGGCCACGCTGTGTGCCGCTTCCTTGGCGACTGGTGTTGCGGGGGCTCAATCGCAGCCCTGGCTTGCCGATCGCCGGTTGGGCGAGGGACCGGGTATTCGAACTGGTGACCTGGAGCTTCATCCCGGAATCGCGGGCGAGCTGGGCTACGACTCCAACTACTTCCAAGCCTCAGGGGAGTCGGGAGAGCCGGAGATCGCAGCATACCGCCTACGAATCACGCCGTCGTTGTCGTTGAGCACGCTTGGGGCCCAGCGCGCTCCTGATGCCAAGAATCGTTCGCTTGCCTTCCGGGCGAACGTCTCCGCCAGCTACAACGAGTTGATCGCCGCGGATAGCGCCAACAGTGATCAGGTCGCCGACCAAAGGCACGTCAGCATCGGGGCGGGTCTCAAGCTGGATATCGCTCCGACGCGTCCTTGGGGTGGGGATGTATTTGCCGACTACGTACGCCTGATCCAGCCGTCCAACTCTCCGGACACGAACTTGGCGTTTGACCGAGATACCATCCGGGCTGGGGCAGGCGTGATCTGGCGTCCAGGAGGTGGGCTGTTCGATTGGCGTCTTGGCTACGAGTTCGAGACAACGCTGTTTGAACAGGACTCGTTTACCGAATTCAACAACCAGCAACACAGCATCAAGACGCGCGGGCGCTGGCGCTTCCTGCCTCGAACCGCGTTGATGTATGACGCGTCGTTCGGCTTCCTCCGTTACACCAAAGACACTGGGCAGCAGAATTCGACGCCGGTTCGGGCGCGGGTCGGGGTGAACGGTTTGGTGACGAATCGTTTCGCGTTGCTCGCGCTGGTTGGCTGGGGCGCCTCGTTCTACGAATCCCGGGACGGGAAACCGGTTCAAGACTTCGACAGCCTGATCGCCCAAGGCGAACTGAAGTGGTTTGTGACACCACAGCCAGACCTCGAGGCGACTTCAGCCGGTGTTGGCCTGTCGTCCGTTGCCGTGGGGTACCTGCGAGATTTCCGCAATAGCTACCTCGGTGACTACTATCAGCTTGATCGCGGGTATCTGCGTTTCGACTACTTCCTGGGGGGATCGGTGGTCGTGGCCGTCGAGGGTGGTGTGTCACACGTCACTTACCCCGACTCCTTCTTCCAGAGCAGTGCCTTGCGTTTCGGCAGCTTCACCGAGAATCGCGTGGACGCCTCAATCTTCGGCGAATATCGAACCAGCGATAGTTTCGGGCTGAACGCGACGCTGCGTTACAACGCCAACCTAAGCGAGAACCGCGTCCCGATTTCGGAAGACCCAACCGCTGGGACCGACAACTTGAAGTTCAGTCGCTACGAGGTTTGGCTCGGGGCGCGCTGGTTCATGTGACGCGGATATGAACGTGCGTCCGGTGGCCAGCATCTCGAGCCACATGCGTCCGCTCGTCGTCTGGCTGTTTTGTGTATCCCTTTTCTTCGTGGGATGCGGGAGTTCAGGGCCGGCGGTTCGGGGGACGCTGCCTCCGGTCGAGGAATCGAGCCAACTCGGGCCGGGCGACGTCTTCAAGATGCAGATCGTTGGCGAGAAGGATCTGCCCGAAGAGTACCAAATCGCTTCTGACGGCACGGTGGCGTTGCCCTACTTGGAGCGCTTGGAGGTCGGCGGTCTCGAGCCCCAAGAAGTCGCCAAGCTCGTTACCAAGGAGCTTAAGGGGCGCAAGATCCTGCAGAAGCCCGTCGTCATCGTGCGGGTCGAGGCGTACAACAGTCGCAAGGTGACGGTGCTCGGCGAAGTTCAGAAGCCGGGTAGCTTCCCCTATCAACCCGGGTTGACGCTGATTCAAGCCGTGTCCCAAGCCGGCGGATTCAACAGCATCGCCAAGCTCGATCAGCTGCGACTGACCCGGCAAAGAAAAAAGGGCGGCGACGTAACCGTTGTTGTCTCAGCTGAGGCGATCACCGAGGGAACCGCACCAGACATTCCGCTGCAGGCCGGAGATCGAATTTACGTGCCGCAGCGGGTTTTCTAGCCGTGGCGCGGACGGAGGCACGTGTTCCAAGCCGTTGGTCGGAGGGGGCGCGGTTTCGGTCTAGCGTCGTGAGCGGTTGAAACAGAGCGCTTCCGTGCGGTAAGAATACTACTATTGAAAGCGGTAGCGCAGATCGAACACGCCGTGGAAGCGCGCCGCACCCAGACTCGCAAACGACTCACTAGCGTTGCCGGACGTCTCGCTGCCAAGGGGCAGTGCGGTGCCCGCCAAGAGGCTCAACTGCAGGCGCGATATGGGCTCACTGCGTACGCCTGCCAGCCATTCCGCGGGGCGCTCCAGGTGGCTGGTCCGGGTGCTCGGGTCGAGTTGTGTCGTGCGTGGGGCAAATCCGCTCAGGAGCTGCGCCTCAGCGGCGAGACTGAGCCAGCGCTCCAACAGTTCGGCGTCGGCAGCGAGCGCAACAGAAAGCTGGCTGCCGTAGCTGGCGTTACCCAGGTCCACACTTTTGCGTAGTCGCACTCCCACCTCCGCGCCCAGGCTGAAGGCTCCAACGCGGACTCCCCAAATTAGCTCGGGGGCAAAGACGAGGCTCGGCTCGCCTGCGTGGGCATCTTGATTGCCGAGCGGAAATACTACGATGGCGCCGGCGTCGAGGTTGCCAGGCTCACCCTCCCAGAGGCGATAGCGTCCCTCCAGGCGCGGATCAACGAGCGCAGTCGTTGCGATGGGGTCGGCGTCGCGGTCAGTGATGGCTTTGGTCCCAGCACCGGTTTGGTACACGACGAGTGGGACGGCTAAGCCCAGCTCAACGCCTTCGCTAGGGGCGTACCGCGCGCCGACGGTCGTCGAGACTCGGTGATGCACGAGCCGGATCTCCCGCCCCTCAGGATCCGGAGAGGGCACCTTGAGCAGCAGAGGCTTGTACGTGTAGTCGCTGGTCAAATTCAGAGAGAGCTCGCCAGGCCGGGCGAGTTCTGGACTCGGCACGGTCAACCACCGGGACTGGCCGGCCCGGGTCCAGAGCGGTGACGCGGGGACGCAAGGGGACTCAATCGCGTCACACTCAGCGGCACTGCTGAGCGCGGGGCGAGTCAGGCTTACCAGCGCGAATGCGCCGACGGAGACAAGGAGCTGATGCGCCAAGCGACGCACGCGCGGGGCGCGCTGGACTGAACGATGCATCGGGGTCGGAGGTACTCGACACTACCATCGCGACTTGGGCTCTGCCCACTCGCAAGCGGTTTAGCTCCAGGCTTCCGCTTAGGAACTCCGCGCACGGGTTGTCATGTTGCGCATCCTGGCGTACGCGCAGCACGCCATGAATCGTGCCTTGAACCTGATCCTAGGATCCGCTTCACCCAGGAGAGCTGAGCTACTCCGCGGGGTGGGTCTCTCGTTCGAGGTCTCTCCGGCGGACGTCGACGAAAGTGTCTGGGACGGCGAAAGCGCGGAGGCGTACCTGGAGCGAGTGAGCCAACTCAAGCTCGAGGCGGTTGCGCGCAGCCTGGCCGCTGGTGAGCGCCGACTGCTCTTGGTCGCCGATACCAGCGTCGTCTGCGAAGAGACCATCCTGGGTAAGCCGGCGGACGTGGCTCAGGCGCACGAAATGCTCCTCAAGCTCGTCGGTCGCGAGCACCGCGTGATGACGTGCTATCGCCTCGCATGGTACACGACGAGCCTCGAGCCGATTTGTTGTCGTACGGAAACGACCTGGGTTGCCTTCCGCCACTGCTCGTCGAAGTCGCTGCTCAGCTATGCGGGGACCGAGGAAGGCCTGGACAAGGCGGGCGCCTACGCGATTCAGGGCATTGGCGCGTACTTGGTCTCGGGGATTCGCGGGTCCTATTCCAACGTTGTCGGACTGCCGGTCTGCGCGTTGGTCGAGGATCTTGAGCGGCTTGGCGTGATCGAAGACTTCCCCGCATGAAGCTGCTCAAGAGCCCAGCGTGGGGGTGTTTTGCGCTCGCGCTCCTCATCAGACTCGTGGTTGTTGTGTGGGCTGCCGGTCGCTTCCCACCCGCGGCGGACGGATCGTTCTACCAGGTCGTCGCCGAGCGAATCGCCTCCGCACAAGGCTACACTTGGGCCTGGCCCGATGGGACCGTCACCTACGCAGCTCACTATCCGGTGGGATATCCCGCATTGGTCGGCGCCCTCTACTGGCTTTTCGGCCCGCGGCCTTGGGTTGCAATGGTCTTCAACGCCGTCTTGGGCGCCGGAGCAGCCTGGGCGGGCGCACGTCTCCTCCTCGAGTCAGGATCGCAGCGCGGGGCATGGCTTGGTGGCGTCGCGCTAGCGTGCCACCCGAGTCTGGTGTTCTACACACCCGCGCTCATGACCGAAGGGGTGGTGGCGTCGGGGATACTCCTGCTGGCGGGCTTGGCGCGGACGCGGCTTGGGCGCCGGCGAGCTTGGGGAGCTATCGCGCTCGGGGTGTTCCTTGGCGTGCTCACGCTGGTTCGCCCTCAGGTCATCGTGCTCGCACCGCTTTATGGGTTACTCGCTTCGCGCGCGCGGGGTTGGCGGCGTCTGATTGCCGGGGCCGTCGTGGGCATCAGCGCACTATGCGTCACTCTCCCATGGACCGCGCGTAACTGTGAGAAAATGGACCGCTGCGTTTGGGTGAGCGCCAACGGGGGGTGGAACCTGTTGATTGGTTCCGGCGAGAAGGCGACGGGGGCATGGCTCTCGGTCGAGGATGTGGGTTTCCCCGTGGAATGCAGAGAGGTGTGGGCTGAGGCGGCGAAGGATGCCTGCTTCGGCGCTGCCGCGCGCCGGCGCATCCTCGAACATCCACTCGGGTGGCTGCGTCTGATCCCCGCGAAGCTTTCTCATACCTTCGACTATGGGGACGCGCCTGGGTGGTACCTTCACACCGCCAATGCCCAGGCGTTCCCTCAGCGGGCGCGCGAGGCCCTCTTCGTCTGGGAGTTGTTGTGGCTGCGGGCCACGATTCTCTTGCTGCTCTTTGGGTTGGTCGTGCGAGCACCGCGCGACCGCTTTCAGCGTCTGCGTTGGGGTCTCGGTTTGCTGGCTGCACCCTTTCTCTTCCTGAAGTGGTTATGGCCTGCACATCTAGCCATCCTCTTGCTCATGGCTCTCTGGCCGCGCCAGATCCCTGCGCTTCGCGTGGGGATCTGGGTGCTGGGCTCGACTGTGGCCATCCACGCGGTGTTCTTCGGAGCCACCCGGTACGGACTTGTCGCGACACCTGCTTTGGTCGTTGCGGCGATCGGGGTTTTGACAGTTCGGCTCAGGGGAGGAGATACTGGGGGGGAGGAGAACCTGGATGCCGCTCATCGAAACTGAAGAAGCCGCTCGTCGCCTTGCCCGCGCCATCGCGAGTGATCTCTCACTCTATAATGAGGAGAAAATTGTGCGAGGCATCGAGACGGACAACCTGTTCGATGAACTGAGCGAGGAAATCGAAGAAGGGCGTGCGCTGTACAAGAGCCGCGTCTCGCCAGACCTCTACCAGCGCAACTTTTACGATCGCGCTCTGGTGGACATCCTCGTGAAATCCAAGGGCCACATCAAAAGTCGGCTCTGGTAGGCCGTCAAGGCGTACTCACCGCAGCCCTGGTGTCCCGCGCCGCGAAGCAGTGCCGGGTATGCCTTTACTAGGTGGCGGTGGCACACTTCGTTGCTAGGCGATCCGCGTGCGACAGCGCTTCGAAATCACTGATGAGCTGGCGGTCCGCGGCTATGCCGAGAGCGGCAAGGCCAAGGCAGAGCGACTTGATCGTGTGCTCGCCAAGCTGCTGCCCCAGGTGTCCCGCGCCGAGCTTCAGCGCTGGATCCGTGAGGAAAGGGTCTGGCTGAACGGCGCGCCTTCCAGTGCGAGCAGCGTCTTGCGAACAGGAGACGTCGTCGAGGTAGAACCCGCGCCGCCTCAGCTGAGCGCCGCCGAGCCCGATGCTTCCGTGGAGTTTCAGGTCGTGTATGAGGACGAGCAGCTCCTCGTGATCGACAAGCCGGCAGGTCTGGTCGTTCACCCCGGCGCCGGTCATCACTCCGGCACTTTGGTCAACGGCTTGCTCGCGCGTCCTGGCTTCGAGGTATTGCCGGTCGATCCGCGAGATCCCGAAGGCTTTCGACGACCGGGCATTGTTCACCGCCTGGACAAGGACACCAGCGGCCTCTTGGTCGTGGCGCGTGACGCCACCACGCGCGAGGCCTTGAAAGAGCAGTTCGAGGCCCACAGCATTGATCGCGAGTACCTGGCCCTCACGCTTGGCGAGCCGAAGGAGGGGCGGATCGAGACGTTTCACGGCCGTCACCCGGTGCATCGTCAGCGCTTTACGTCCTTGCTTCCCAAGGGGCGGCGCGCCGTCACCTCGTTCCACATAAACGAAAGACTCGGGATAGCTGCGCTCGTGAGTTGCCGTCTGGAAACGGGGCGAACCCATCAGATCCGCGTGCACCTGTCAGAGCAGTGTAAGACGCCGATCCTGGGTGACCCGCTCTACGGTCGGCGAAGTCAGGACCCTCGCCTGACGAAGATCGCCGAGGGCTTGGGACGTCAGGCACTGCATGCGACTGAACTTGGCTTCGTTCACCCGGCGACAGGGGAGCACAAGCTGTTCCGTTCTCCGGCTCCCGCCGACTTCGCGTCGGCGCTCGACGCCTTGCGCGAATTCTGAGCGCGCTCGAAGAGCCTTATCGGCTAGAGCTTCAGCTTGGCACCGAATCGCTTCTGAAGCTTCTTTCTGGCGGCGTCGCTGATCTCAGGGTTCACCAGCACCTCGAGGCTCTCGAGGCTCTTCAAGCTCGTGGAGCTAGCGAGCGCGCTCGCTCCTGAATCTCCAATGTCGTTCGCGCTCAGGTCGAGCTGCCGAAGCGTGCTCAGTTGCTTTGCCCCCGCGATGGCCTTGACGCCTGCATCCCCGATTGCGTTGCCCGCAAGGGCCAGTTGTTCGAGCTGCTTCAGTCCTGTGGAGGCCGCCAGCGCCTGCGCGCCCTCCTCACCAATGTCGCAGCCAAGGAGGTACAGCTGCTTCATCTGGCTCATGGCCCCGGAGGCGGCCAGCGCGCTGGCGCCCTCCGCGCCGATTGGGTTCATGGTGAGGTCCAGCACACTCAGCCGCGCCAGTGTCGGACTCTGTGCCAGGCTCTGAGCACCAACTTCACTCACGTCATTGCCGCTCAGGTTGAGCGTTTCGAGGTTGGGCGCCTTGAGCCGCGCCAGCGCCGCGACCCCATCATCACCGATGTCGTTGCCACCCAGATCGAGTTGCTTCAGCTCCGCGAAATCTGCCGCAACCAGCGCTTCCAGCCCATCGGGCCCGAGCTCATTTTCGCTCAGATCCAAGCTCACGATGCTGCCCACCTTCGCGAAGCTCGCGAGGGCCCCGCCGAGCTCAGGCCCAAGCCCCTTGCCTGCCAGGCTGACGTCAGTGACATCGCTCAAGCCGTCCAAAGCTTCTTGCACCGCGGAAACGCTGTTCGCTTTGGTGAAGCTCTCATTGTCCGCCGGAGCGCCAGATCGCCCCGAAACGTCGGGCGTTGCACCCGAACCCCCACAGGCCGAGAGCAGGCACGCGCCGATTAGCCAGGAGATCAGTCGTGTCGATGTCCCGCGACCGCGGTGAGCAGACATGACTTACCTATATCAAAGCTCCGGCTACGGGGCGCGCTGCGAATGGCTCTGAGCATCTGCGTTGCCCAGTGAAGCGTGGTCGACTTCCAGAGGCTCGGCGTGCTCGCGCAACAACTCCGGGAAGCGCCGTCGCAAGAGCCCCAGTGCACCGAACCCCACGAGCACCGCCCACCACAACGTTGCCAGGCGGACCAGCAGCATCGCGCTGGTCGCCATCCCGTGGGGCACGTGGGCCAGCTGAACGAGTTGCTCTCGGATTAGCGCCTCTGCAACACCAAGTCCTCCCGGGACGGGGACGACGGCGCCTGCGAGCGTCGCGGTCGCGTAGAAAAAGACAGCGAGCGAGACCGGCACCGGAAAGCCAAAGCCTTTCAGCAGCAGCCACAGCGCCAGGCCCTCGCAACCCCAGCCGACGATGGAAAGCAACGTCGGGATCAGCAGCGCGCCCGGACTGGCTACGATCCGCAGGGAGTTCACGGACTCTCGCAGCTTCGGCGCCAGACGGTTTAGCCGTCCGCTGCTGGACTCAGCCTTCCGCACCAGCCAATTCATCGGGGCAGGCCACAGGATCAGCACCAAGCCAATCGAGACGAGCACCGTGCCCGCAACGGCCCACTTGAGGCCCCCCTGAAAGCCAACCGAGCCTAAGGCGATCAACAGGATCACCGCGATCACATCGGTGAGCCGTTCGGCGATCACGATGGGTGCTGTTCGGGGCATGGGCACGCCGTGGGTCTCCGCGAGCACCGCGCTCTTGAACACCTCGCCGACCTTGCCAGGGGTTACGGTCAGAACGAACCCTGACAGGAACACCAGGAAGCTCTCGAACTTGGGCACGCCGCGTACTTCGAGCCGTGCGAGGTAGTACTCCCACTTCGCGAAGCGCAGCACGTAGTTGAACGTGGCAAGGCCAAGCGCGGCAGCGAAGGTCCACCAGTGAAAGCCGCCGAGGCTCGCACGCACGGTGCTGATCCCCGAGTAGACGACGAACGCCCCGTAGATCAGGACACCGAGTAGCAGCGCGAAGAGAACGCGCCTGAGAAAGCGATTCATGGAGGGAAAGAGAGTTTCGGGTGGCTATCCGCGCTTCTTGTACTGGTACACGCGCAATCCCCACACCAGGAGTCCCGCAAGGAGAAGGAGCCCACCAACGATTCCGATCCCCCAGGCTGGCCAGCCGTACTTGCCGTTTGCCAGGCCGGTCGGGCGCACTTCCACCACCTTGCGGGTGGAACCGCTGTGGCCGGCATCCGGCTCGAGCGCGGAGGCTCTCCAGGCATCGAGCCGGAGCGTGGCGAGGATGGGGTTGGAACGCATCCGCGCTTCGCTTACACGTCGAAGTCCCTCGAGGCAACTCACAGGTAGAACCTTTGACCAACGCACGCTCGGTGCCCTTGGTTGGCCCGCTAGATCCTGGGCGTTGGTCCTGCACTATCTGGAGATTCGGGCTAAGCTCGCGCGGCCTTTCTGGAGCCCAAGTGTCAGTCGCACCCATCGAAGAAACCCAAGATATCGACCTGTTGGACCGCTGCTCGACCGCTTGCGGAGCCCTTCGGGAGCAGGTCGCTCGCGCCGTCGTCGGTCAGAGCGACGTAGTGGACGCCTTGCTGGTCACCTTGCTGGCTCGAGGACATGCGCTCCTGGTGGGCGTCCCTGGCTTGGCGAAGACGCTCCTCGTCTCGTCGGTCGCGCGCGCGCTGGATCTCAGCTTCGGCCGCGTCCAGTTCACTCCGGATCTGCTCCCTGCGGACATCACGGGAACCGATGTGCTCAACGAGGTCGAGGCAGGAGCGGTGGTGCGCCGCGAGCTCTCCTTCATGCCTGGCCCGATCTTCCACAACTTGGTGCTCGCGGACGAAATCAACCGTACGCCGCCAAAGACCCAGGCAGCCCTCCTACAAGCAATGCAGGAACGCTGCGTCACGGTCGGCGGGCGTACCCACCGCCTGCCGGACCCCTTCCAGGTCTTCGCGACGCAGAACCCGATTGAGCAAGAGGGGACGTATCCGCTGCCCGAGGCGCAGTTGGACCGTTTCCTGCTGGAAATTCACGTTGGTTACCCGTCGGCGACGGAGGAAGAGGACATCGCCCGGCGCACGACTAGCGGAGTCGAGCCCGACGTGCGCCCGGTGGTCACCACCGAAGACGTCCGAAATATCGGACGCCTCATTCCTCGGATCCCGATCACCGACGAAGCTGTATCAGTGGCAGTGCGCGCGGCTCGCGCCACACGCCCCAGCTCAGACGAAGCACCCAACGAAGTGAAGCAGTATGTGAGATTCGGCGCCGGGCCTCGCGGTAGTCAGGCGCTGGTTCTGGCGGCCAAAGCCCGGGCGGCGAGCAGAGGCGAGGCAGCTGCTGACATCGAAGACGTGATGGCGTTGATTCTGCCGGCGTTGCGCCATCGTGTGGTTCTGAGTTACCGCGCGGAAGCGGATGGGGTCAAGGACAGTGACGTCGTTTCCGCGGTGCGGCGCAAACTTGGTGTCTGAAGGTGGCGGCGATTGCCGGCTGCTGGCACTAGCGCTGTACGAAAGTCGTGATCCCCGTGGCGGGTTGTTCTCGGCCCGGGCATCGCTCGCCTGGCCCACGGCCCGGTTTCGTCGGACGTGGCTCTGGCGCTGGTTGCGCAACCGTTTTATGCCACCACGCGCTATGCTGAGGTCGCCCCATGAATGACGCCGAGCTGCGGTTGAAGATCAAGGAACTCATGATCCGGGAGCTCGACCTGAGTGATCTGACCCCCGACCAGATCGACGACGGGAGCGCGCTGTTCGGTGAGGGTCTGGGCCTCGATTCCCTTGATGCATTGCAGCTGGCGATCGCCCTCGAAGAGGAGTTCGAGGTCAGCATTCCCGAGGGTGAGGACGCGAAGCCGATTTTCGCCAGCGTCAATGCGATAGCCCAGCACATCACGCAGCAGCGACCATGATCGATCGGGTTGCCGTCACTGGCGTTGGGGCCATCTGTGCGCTCGGCGTAGGGTCGGAAGCAACCTTTTTGCGCCTGGTCCGCGGTGATATTGCCGTGCGGAAGGAACCCTCAGCCGCAGCGGGACTGGGCGTTGGAGTCTGCGAACTCCAGGAGCTTCCTCTGGCTCGCGTTGACGGGAGCTGGAAGGAGCGAGCTAGCCGCACCGAGGCGCTGGGCCTCTTGGCGCTCGCTGAGGCGCATGCACAGAGCGGTCAAGTTTCAGGGACCGTCGGGCTGATCTGGGGAACCACCACCGGGGGACTCAGAGAAACCGAGGCGTGCCTCGCGAATCTGGGAGCCGAGCCCAGCGCCGAGGAGCTCGCGCCGCTCTTCGCGTTTCCTATCTCAGGTCTGACTTCACGCTCGTCGGACATCGTGGGGAAGATCGACCGCTCACGCACGGTCTGTTCGGCGTGCTCTAGCGGCGCGCTGGCGATCGCGATGGGCGCCGCCTGGATTCGCGCTGGGGCGTGCGACCGGGTTTACTGTGGCGGCGCAGACGCGCTTTGCGCGACGACCGTGCTCGGCTTCGGCGCCCTGGGGTTGCTGGACCCGGAGGGTGGGCGGCCATTTGACAGTGATCGCGCAGGGCTCTCCCTTGGCGAGGGCGCCGGGTGCCTCGTGCTGGAGCGCGCAGGGGTAGCAGCAGCGCGAGGCGCACGCGTCCTTGGCTGGCTCGATGGGTGGGCGTGCGGAGCGGAGGCGTTTCACATCACACAACCCGAGGCCGGCGGGGCCACGCCGCGAAAGCTGGTCCAGGATGCCCTGGAGCAGGCACAACAAACGCCTGACCAGATCAGCTACGTGAACGCGCACGGTACCGGTACCGTGCGGAATGATCATGCCGAGCTCGAGGCGCTCGAAGCGGTGTTCGGAGAGCGCTTCGCGACTCCACGCGTGTCGTCCAACAAGGCTCAGATCGGGCACACCCTGGGAGCCGCGGGGGCACTTGAAGCGGTTTTTAGCGTGCTCGCCCTCGAACGCGGCGAACTCCCGCCCAATCCGCGGCTCGCGACGACGGGGCACCCGAGCCTGCTCGGAACACTCTCCGAGAGAACACGTGCACGCGCCATCTTGAGCAACTCATTCGGTTTCGGCGGAATGGACGCCACGCTTTGCCTGGTGGAGCGCGAGAGCGTCGCGCCGCCTGCGCCTAGGAAGCCCCGGCGCGTCTACGTGACACGCAGTCAGGTGCTGGCTCCTGGTGCTGAAGACGACCCACGGCGCCCGCCCGAGCGCACCCAAGTCCTGGACACGGAGCGCTCTCGGCGTTTCGATCCGCTGTCAGTCTTGGTGAGTGCCTGCGTGGAGCGATGTCTCGTCGGCGTGGAGATCGGTGAAGCGCGTCGCGTTGGTCTTTTCCACGGGACGGCGTTCGGTCTCGTGTCTCGCGCTCAACGGTTCCTCGAGCGAGCACGCAAGTCGGGGGCGTCTCGGGTGCCTCCGCTGGAGTTCCCGCTGTTGCTACCGAGCGCTGCATCTGGGAACGCATCCATCTATGCGGAGCTGCACGGGCCAGCGGCGGCGGTTTCCAGGCTAGTCGCGTCGGGGCACGCCGCACTGCATGCGGCGCTTGATTGCGTCAGCTTGTGGGAAGCTCCCCACGCGGTTTGTGTGGCAACCGAGCCACTTGATCCGATCTCTCAGCGCGCAGGTGAACTCCTGTTCGGGATCCCGCCTGCGCACACCTGGAGCGCTGGCGCCCAGCTGATTCAAGCCGCGCCTCTCGACGGATCGACCATTGCGGTCTTGGATTGGGGGGAGAGTGCGGGTTCACTGCCTGTGACGCCACCCGGGGCCACAAGCGCGTTTCTGGGCGGAACCGACCGCAGCATGGAAGCTGACTGGCAGGGCTGGGTGGTGGCGGACAAAGCGACTGCTGGCGGCAGCGTGGAGGGGCTGGGTGGTTTGGCCATCGAGTGTTGCCTGGAGGAAATACGAGCCGGGCGCATCGAGACTGGGTTGGTCGTCGACGTCGTCGAAGGGCGCTGCTTGTTCACGCTGTTCGGAAAGGTCTCCGGAGGTTGAAGGCCGCGCGGATCGTCGCGAGCGGCGCCATCTCGGCCCTGGGGGAAGGCCGAAAAGCAGTAGATCCGTTTGCGCTTCCCGGGATTCGAGCCGACGACGAGCTCGCGTCGCTCGGGCTACGCAGGCCTCGCGTCGCCCGCAGCGCAACACGCGACGTCGTCTCGGATCCAGCCGAGTGGCTGCTCCTGAACGCTCTGCGGCAGCTGAGCGCCAACCTCGACCGGGTGACGGCCGGTTGGCGATCGCGACGCCTGGCCTTCGTCATCGGCACCTCTTCGGGCGGGATGTGGAGTCAGACCCAGGCATTTGATGCGCTGGTGAGGGGAGAGGGCGATCCGGAGCTGTGCCGGGCTGCTCCCTACTGGGGGCCGCTCGCTGCGCTACGCCGCGAGTTTCCCGCCGCGCCGATGATCCACGTCCTGGCGGCTTGTGCGAGCAGCGCAATGGCGCTGGGCGTGGGGCGCGAGCTGCTTCACGATGGCTCGGCGGATCTGGTGATCGCTGGTGGTTACGACGCGCTGACGCCGTTTGTTGCCGCGGGGTTCGAGGCGTTGGGGGTAACCACTGCTGAGCGGCCGTTGCCATTCTCGATGCGACGAGACGGGTTGGCGCTGGGGGAGGGGGCTGCGTTGGTCGCTCTGTCGAGGGACGCTGGCCCGGGTCCGTGGCTCAGCGGGTTTGCAGCGTCAGCTGACGCGAGTCACCCGACCTCACCAGCCGACAGCGGGGAAGCGCTGACACGAGCCGTTTCAGACGCTCTGCGTGATGCACAGGTCGCCGGGAACACCTTTCTTGTGAGCGCCCACGCGACGTCCACGCTCGCGAATGACCGCGCGGAAGCGGTGGTGATTGGCGGCTTCGGGCCGCGAGCGGAAGCAGTGCAAGCGTTCAAATCCCGTGTCGGGCACACTCTCGGCGCAGGTTCAGTCCTTGAGCTGCTCTCGGCCATTCGATGCGCCGAACTCGGCAGGTGCCCACCCCTGGAGGCGGAACCATTCGAGCCTGAGCTG
>JACKEB010000030.1 GCA_020633205.1 Polyangiaceae bacterium | reverse complement strand
CGTCTTCGTCGTCTTCGTCGTCTTCGTCGTCGTCAGACTTCTCTTCGTCTTCGTCGTCTTCGTCGTCGTCAGACTTCTCGTCTTCGTCAGACACCTCGGCAGCAGCTTTGGCCGAGTTGTCGTCGTCTTCGTCTGAGGGCTCTTCGTCGTCTTCGCTCTCGTCGGACGTGGTCTCTTCTTCCTCAGATGCCTCGACCTTCGTCGTCTCGACCGCGTCAGCCGCCTTTTCGGTGCTTTCGTCTGAGTCTTTGGATTTGCCCGGGCTCTTGCCCTTGGCAGGCTGCTGCTTGGCCTTCGACATGGCGCGGGAGCGTAGCCGCTCGGCCCCACTTGGCGAGCACAAAGGCCCGTCGTTTCAGCCTCCGTGCTCTTGAAACGAGCGGAAATCGCGGTGCCCAGACCACACGGAGAGGGTTGGCGGGCGTCGGAAGCTCTCCAGCGCACCTCACCCCCGATCCCGTGGAAGTGGCACGTGGTGTCATTATGGTTGGCGTCAGCCGAGGCTCGCCTCCTCGAACGCCAGCGTGCAAGCGACGCTCGTCGTGGGGCAGAGGCGCACGGGTGTCTCTGTCCTGCCGCTCACCAGGGGCCCGCCGCTGCCACGTGCGGGTAGCCAAAGGCGCTGCGTCGGTGTGATCGAGGCGTTTGCCGTCCAGCGAGGTGTGTATCCCCAAGGCAAAGAACTTGCATCGCCCAACACGCGATTCACTAACGGAGCGGGCTGTGTGCACCTGTGGGTGAGGCTCACCGAGCCAGGACGTGCTCAGGCCTCAAGCTCCTCGAACCGCGCGTCTGCCCCAGTTGACTATTCGCAGTAAACTCGTAGTTTCTAAGTTCGCGTCGTGTCGCAACCTCCACGCTAATGCCAATCCTCAGTAAGCGAGATCCCAAAGACCGCATCGCCGTGCGACAGTTCGCCGGGACGGCGGCGCTGAAGTCGCAGCTCTCGCAGCCGCTCAGGATCGCTCACCTGACGGACCAACACTTTGGTCGCGTGACGAGCGACGACCTGCAGTGGGCGGCCGCGCAGCTCACGAACGACCACGCGCCGGATCTCGTCGTGCTGACCGGGGACTACGTCGCTCACAGCCTCGACTACCTCGGACTGCTGAGCGAAGTGGTTGGCTCTATCGATGCTCCCAAGGTCGCGGTGCTCGGCAACCACGACCATTGGGCTGGTGCGCGTCAGGTGCGTGGTGCGTTGGAGCGCGCGGGAGTGCAGGTGCTCTCGAACGACACCACTGTCTACGACGTGGGGGAGCAGCGCTTGCAGCTCGTCGGATTGGATGACGCGTACACTGGCCACGCCAACGCACAGCGTGCGCTCGCGAAGATGGACCCAACCTTACCTACCCTCGGCCTGAGCCACATTGCTGAGGAGGCCGACAAACTGTGGCCCCACGGCGTGTCCCTGGTTCTGTCCGGGCACACCCACTCAGGTCAAATCACGGTTGGCGATCTGCACAAGTGGACCCTCGGCAGGATGGGCGGTCACCGCTACGTCCATGGCTTGTATGGGTGTCGTCAGGCGGAGAAGGCTGAAGGCGCCGTCTATGTCAGCGCAGGCATCGGAGCATCAGTGTTCGGTCTTCGGTTGGGTGAGCGTGGGCGCCCGGAGCTAGCGCTCTTCGAGCTGGGGAAGGACGCTTCCGATGTCGCTGAGCACCACGACGAGCAGGATCCGCATCCCGGGAGAGCTCCTTCCGTGCGGAAGCAGGAGTCGCGGGTGAGCGCGGTACATAAAAAACGCCGCAAGCGCGAGCGGCGCCTGCGGCGAGATGAGAGCTAGCGGCGAGATGAGAGCTAGCGGCGAATCCGATCAGCTCGAGTACTTCACGGAGCAGCCATAGGCCTCCGTGGTCGGGGTGCGGACAGGCTTCCCGGCTTCAATGTCGCTCAGCGCTTCATCCACGTAGTTGATCAACTTGCCGTCCTTGGGCGAGCCACCCTCGCCGTCGGGGGAGTTGTCGATGGCGCCCGCGTAGACGAGCTTGCCTTCCTTGTCGATCACGTACATCTCAGGTGTGTGCTTGGCGCCGTACGCCTTGCCGACCTTGCCGTCTTCGTCGAGCAGCACGGGGTGCTTCATCGCGAACTCCGTCGTGCCATTCTTGTTGGCTTCGACGCCATGACCCTGTTTCCCTGGGGCACCAGAGTTGATGGCGAGCCACACGATGCCCTTATCCGTCTGCTTCTTCGCGGTATCCACCAAGGAGCCCTTGGTGTGCGCAGCCTTGACGAAGGGGCAGCCTGGGTTGAACCACTCGAGCACCACGGTCTTGCCCTTGTAGTCCGACAGCTTCACTGCTTTGCCGTCTAGATCCTTCAGCTCGAAGTCGGGGGCAGCTTCGCCAACCTTGGCAGTCGCTGTCGCGGACTTCGGGGTGTCCGTCGCCGGAGCGTTTGCTGCGGCTTTGGTGGTGGCCGTCTCTTCGGCCTTGGCTGGAGCTTCAGCTTGCTTGTCGTTGCAGGCCACGCCCGAGAACACCGCGATGAGAGCGGCAACCGATAGAAAACGCGTCATGCCGCTCGGTGTAGAGCCGTTTTCCCGCGGGCGGTAGGGTAGTGCGCGACGATTGGCAACGTGCCTCGACGTGGAGCTAGTGGTTTCGAGCACTTCGCGCTACCGAGGCACGAGGTGCTCGGGAAAAGCACGCTAGTTTTCCCGGCTCGTGCGCCGCTCACTGGAGAAAAATGTCACGTTCGAAACAGGATGGGACCGTCGCGACGAGCGCAGTCGTGGTGGGGCTGGGTCAGCTCGGAGCGGTGTTTGCGGAGGGCTGGCTCAAAGCGGGCAGGGCTGTCGTACCGATCACTCGCAGCGTGAGCCTCGAAGAGGTGAGCGCGGATATCCCCCGACCCGCAGTGGTATTGGTCGCGGTCGGTGAAGCAGCCTTGCCTGCGCTGCTCGAGGCGCTGCCCCCGGCATATCGTGAGCGCGCGGCTCTGGTGCAAAACGAGCTCTTACCGCGAACGTGGCGCGGCGCCTACGGCGCGGAGGTGGACCCCAACGTCGCCGTGGTGTGGTTCGAGAAGAAGCCGGGGAAGTTGATCCACAGCATCCGTCCAAGCGTGCTTCACGGACCGCAGGCGAATATCCTCGCGGAATCTATGGGTCAGCAGTCGCTGCCCTATTTCATCGCGGAATCAGAGGCGCAAAGGGACTTCGAGCTGGTGCTGAAGAATCTCTACATTCTCGCGCTGAACTTGGGGGGCCTTGCATATCCCTGCAGCGCCGGCGAGCTTTGGCGCGACCACCAAGACCTGATGGGACCACTGGCGGACGAGCTGATCACGCTGCAGGCCGGTTTGCTTGGACGCAAACTGGACCGTGCCGAGCTGCTCGGCTCGCTCGAGAGGGCGATCGCCGCGGATCCAACCCACGGAGCCCGCGGGCGAACCGCCGAGGAGCGGCTCGGGCGCGCCGCACAGCAGGCGGCCGAACTCGGCTTGCAGCTGCCTGTGCTCTCGGCGCTGGCGGCCGAGCACCTCGGCGCTTGATTGGTTCAGATCTGATAGTCGGTGTAGCGCACGCGGCCGAAGCGGATGCGCTCCCACATGCGTTCGTGGCCGAAGTAGAGACCGAGCTTCGCGAAGGTGTCCAGCAGCCCAATTTGCAGGGCGTTGTCCAACTTGCCGGTCATGAAGTAGACGACCCCGGTCGTGATGAGCGTTGCGAACACTCTCCAAGACAGCGCTTTGACGATGCTCCGGGCGCGGGATTCGTAAGCCATGGATAGCCGACTAAGTTACTCAACTATGCGCCCCAAGAACGGCCGCAACCGGATCTATGGGCGCAAGCAGTGCGCGATGCAAGGGCTTTGCGCGAGCGAGCCCCAAACCCATTCTTGAGTTGATATGTCGGAAATTCCGGAAAGCGTGTGGATCGGGATGACGGCGGCAGGCTCCCTTGGGCTGCTGGTCGCTGAACGTCACAAGAGCCAGCTGGGTAGCTGGTTGACGAAGCCACTCGCGGCCTTGGGTTTCGTCTTGCTTGGCCTGTCCCGTGCGACCTACCAGAGCCCGTATGACCTCCCCTTGGTGATCGGGCTCTGCCTGTGCATGGGGGGCGATGTGCTGCTGATCCCCAAGCGGCGCGCCGCCTTTGCCGCAGGGATATTGAGCTTCCTCCTGGGTCATGTGGCGTTCGTGGTGGCCTTCTTGCAGCTCGGCGTCGCGAAGGGGGTAGCTGTCGCTGCCTTCGCGCTGCTGCTCCTGCCCGCAAATTTTGTGCTGCGCTGGCTCTTGCCTCACGCCGGGAACTTGCGCGCAGCCGTGGTGGCGTATGTCGTCGTGATCACGAGCATGGTCGCGACGGCGTTTGCTGCCGCGCACGCGGCGCCGTGGGGTGTCTACGTGGGCGCGGGGATGTTCTACTTCTCGGATCTCGCGGTGGCGCGCGAGCGTTTCGTCCACTCGAGCTTCGTGAACCGGCTTTGGGGCACACCTCTCTACTTCGCCGCGATGCTGGTGATTGCCCACACGCTGCCCGCCGCCCACTGACCGCGAGGAAAACTTGCAGCGCAAACGTTGACAGTTTTTGGTGTAACGGTTAGAAGTGGTCCATTGAAAGGGCGTACTCAAATGACTGACTCGTTCAACGACTACTTCACCCAGCTCGTACGCCACGAGGGCCATGGCGCGCCCTTGGTTGCCCACCTGCTCGGCACCTTGAGCTCCATCTTGTTGGCGGCGGCGCTGCTCCGCTTCGGGCTGGTGTTTTTCCTGCCTCTGGCGCTGTACCCGTTGCTTCAGGGCGCGCTCATCGCCGCCTGGTTGGGGGAGCGGAGCAGCAACGCCGAGCACCCGAGCTGGTCTCTCAGGGCTGAGCTTCGGTTGGCTTGGCTCTGGCTCAGCGGGCGGCTGCGGCGGGAGCCCGGGCCGCAAGCTCGATACTCACGCTGAACCACAAGCTGCAAAGCAGCGCTACGATCAACCCCACACCAAATCCCGCCCAAATTGGGCCGGCCCCGTGACGCACGTCGTGGAGCGTCGGTTGCGTCAGCTGAGCACACAGGAGCCCGAGCAACACCAAGGCCGGGCTAGGTAGAGCGGCGGCTCGGAGCCCCGTTCGACGCGGGGTGGTGCTGCCTACCTCTTGTGCCGTGCGGATACAGAAGCAGCTGCTCACCACCCACACCGCGAGCACCCCGGCGACCAAGCCGGGTGTGCCGTTCATGGGCAGCGGGAGAGCAGCAAAGCGGTAGGCCACGGTTGCCCCAGCCAATCCGCCGAGCAAGCTGAGCAGCAGACCTGCGAGCAGAGCTCGCCGCAGCACCCGCCAAGCCCGTGCGGCCCGATCGTCCCAGCGCTGTTCCAGCTTGCGGCTGGCGGCGACTACCACCCCCGCCGCGGCACCGATGAAGAGCATGAGTAGCGTCAGCTCAGCGGTGGTGCGTGCCGCAGCACCCAACTGGCTCGCGTTCTGCACCAGGTAGGCGGTGCCGAATGGCGTTGCTCCAGCAACCGCGCCGAGTAGGCCCCAAGCGGCGCCCAGCTCGAAGGCGTTTGGCTGAAAGCGCTCGGTCGGCTGGCCTAAGTCGCTCGCGAAGCCCAGCTCGAGGCTGTCTCTCGCGTACTCGTAGGCTGCGGGTGTGCCCGCTTTTCGAGAGCGAACGACCATGGGTCCGCTTCAGACGCATCAGCAGGCCAGATGCTTTGGCGTCGATGTCAGATGTTTGAAAGATGGAGTGTTTTGTCCCCATCCCCTGCGTGGCAGGCCAGCACTGGCTGGTTCAGCGAGCCGGGGGGAAGCTCGAGGCGCCTAGCATGGCGCTCAGTTCGCCCAGGATTTCGGTTTCGTCTTCACCGATGTTCAGTTCCTGCAGCAGGCGCCGTACGGATTTCAACACTTCGACCCGGTGATCCTTCAGGAGTGCCAGGTTCGGCGGCGGCAATGGCGCCTCCCCGCGCAAATACGTGTCGAGCTCGGCGATGTGCTCTGGGTGCAGCCCGAGATTCTGCGCGTACTGCTTGAGGCGCGCCGTCTCGGTTTCAGTGACTTCGTGGTCCGCCCACACCACTTGCAAGAAGAGCTTCACAAGCTCGAGACCGTAGTTCCTGGTCGCAACACTGAGCGGAGGTTGAGTCCCCATGTAGTCTTAGGTCTCACGCCTTGAAGCTGATCGCAAGGGACGCCGGAAGGACCCCGCGTCTGGTCGCGTTAGCGGGGTGTTGAAGAGATCGACCGAACTCGAAGGGGCTGATGTGGGGCGGCGGGACGTTTCCACCAGCGCCTGCTTGCGACGCCGAGACCTGCTGCTGGGCGTGACCGCGCTGGTCGGCTGCGGCGAGACACCCAAGGCTCGCTCCACGCCTTCTCCTCGGCTTGCCCCCTCACGCGAGAGCGCTTCGACGTCAGCGCCGAGGGAGATGACGCTGCCCGAGGTAGAGTCAACCCCGCTCGAGTCTAGAGCTTTGCCTACGGTACCCTGGGGCAAGGCTTTACTGAGTGCGCGCTGGCCGGAACTCGAGGCGTTGCCGTGGAGAAACGTGCTCGAGGAGCCGACACCGCTGCTTCCACTGGTAGCGGATGAGCTAGGGTTCGCGGGCCTGTGGCTGAAGCAAGACGCAAAGAGCGCGCAAGGCTACGGCGGCAGCAAGCCGCGCAAGCTCGAGCCGCTCTTCGGGAAGGCACTCGCCGAAGGGATCGAGGAGGTGTGCACGTTCGGCGCTCAAGGCTCGAACCACGTCGCCGCCACCGCGGTGCACGCCAAGCGCTTGGGGCTTGGCTGCCGGGCCTACCTGCTACCAGCTCCCCTCGATGATCACGGCCGTAGAAACCTGGAGCTCTGCAAGGCCGCTGGGGCGACGCTGGTCAAGGCGGGCTCTCAGCGCGAGGCGGAGGTCAAGGCGCGGCGCTGGCTCGGTAAGCGCTCCGACGCTGCGTTATTTCCGTGGGGAGGAAGTAGTCCAGTGGGTGACCTGGGCTGCGTCGCTGCAGCGCTCGAGCTTCAAGCTCAGTTTGAGGTCGCCGGGCTCGCGCCTCCTGACTACGTCTTCGTTGCTGGGGGGACCCTTGGGACCGCCGTGGGTCTCGAGCTCGGGCTGCGCGCCGCGGAGCTCCCCACAGAGCTGGTGGTGATGCGCGCATCGAATCGCGCGCCGTACACCCAGGCCCACTTCGAAGCCGAGCTTCAAGCGACGCTCCAGCAGCTGACCGCCTTAGCGCCGGCACTCGAGTCGAGCCTCGTGGGTCGAGCTCCGCGTATCGACGACTCCCAACTTGGCTCCGGCTACGCGTTGCCCACTCGGGCCGGTCGCGCCGCGAGTGCTTGGATGGAAGCGCGCGCCGGCTTCAGCTTGGATCTGACCTATACCGGCAAAGCTTTTGCCGGTGTGCTTGCGCAAGCGCCGCGTCTGGCAGGCAAACGGGTCGTGTTCTGGCAGACGCTGGACCCCAACCCTCAGGGAACTTGAGTAGCGCGAGGGTTTTTGGGGGAGAGGAGCGTTCGAGCTGCATCGCCCAAGCCACTCAGGCTAACGAGAGTTCGCGTGAGCCCCGATTTTCCTTGAGGCAATGCCTGCGCCCCCTGCTTGTTCGCGCCTCCCCGGCGCGAATTCTCGTTCGACTTCACTTCAGTGTTGGCGGACGCGCGCGCTCTCGGGCCGAACCGCCCTGATCCACTCAGATGCCGACGGTTTCGAGTGATTGAGGTTTAAAGCAAGCGAGGCGCTTGGTGGTGAAGATCAAACATCTTCGTCGCTTGGCTCAACGACACTCAAGCTTGGGTAACGTTGACCGACCGTTGACAGACACCCTTCAGACAAGGGTTCTTGTTCGATGTATTCTGACAAGCTAGCTTGTTGGAATGCTGGGCCGACCGCCTCACGGTGCGACGGGCTGCGCGCGCACGCGCGCGCTTCGGCCGTGGCGTTTGGCTAACGTCTCAAAGCCCCAGCTGAGCGACATCCCGACGAGCGATCTCGTCGCCAGCGATCAGGCCGAGGTAGAGCAGCAGCAGCTCGCGGCGGATGCGCGGCAGGGACGGGGGTGTCGGACTCAGCAAGCTGTGCACGATCAGCTCGTTCGTGGCGCCCGCCAGCGCGACGCCGGTGAGGCTGAAGTCCCGCTGCGCTGCCCGATAGATCCGCGCCTGGTTCTGCGCCTCCATTTCGATCACGCGGGCGAACTCGTTGATTGTCGCTCGGCGCTTGCGCTCCACGCGCGCGCTCACACCGACGGTCTCCAGACAAACGATGCGCGCGGCCCGCGGATCCCCGAGGTAGCCTTCCAAGAATGCGCTCAGGCCATTGACCGGTCGGAGCCGGGCGTCGTCGACCTCGATGGCAAGGGCGTCGAGAACGCGCCCGCGTACCTGGGTCGTGACGTGATTCAGCACGGCGATCAACAGGTCCTCACGCGTTGCGTACGCCTCGTAGAAGTGCCGCGCGGTAACGCCTGCGTGGCTACACACGCGCTCGATGGATACGTTTGCGTAGCCCTCTGTGCCGAACAGTTCGAATCCGCTCTCCAACAGTCGCGCTGCGCGCTCGCGTCGGCGCTCTGCAGCGCTCAAGCCTCCGTAAGCACGGCCCGCCTTCTCTTGCGTTTTTACGACGCGGCGGCGCGTAGGCTTGCTCTGATCGGCGCTGACCTTCGCCTGTTTCCGCGCTTGAGTCTTCGTCGCACTGCGCGCAGACGCCTTCGCCGTACGCGTCGGCGCCTTGCGAGTCGCTGTCGACTTGGGCTCTGCTTTCGCCACGCGTGCAGCGCCTCGCGTAGCTCCGCGCTTCGTCCTGCGCTCGGCCGTGACCTTCGACGTCATGAGATAGCTCATGATGCTACAGCGCTTTCGAGCAGTTGTGGCGGTCAGTCGATCGCCGTCCAGAGAGCGCCACATTCCGGAGCGGGCGCTGTGCATGTACGGCGTGTCGCTGTGCATGTCCGGGTTGCGGTTGCGCAGGCTCGAGGCGCGGTTGCGCGGGCTCGAGGCGCAGCAGGTGCGCGAGCGGTGTTCCTGCTTATCCAAAGCGGAACGGCCGAGGCTGACTGCCTCGGCCGCTCAAAGCCCCTCAAGAGGAGCACGCCTTCGAATGCCCGCCGCTTGTTGAGCTGGGGCGTAGAACGCGCGGCTGGGGCGCCGTTACATACCGGATGCTACGCGATCCTCCGTGGCCATCACGTCACTGTTTCCCGCTGGCTCGCCGTTTTCGAGCGGCGGTGGCGTGGACTCACGTCGCGTCTGATACGCCCGGTACTCGCTCGGCGAACACTCGTTCCAGCGACGAAAGGCCCGACTGAATGCCGACGCCGACGAGAAGCCGAGCAGGAACGCGACGGAGCCAAGCGGGGTGTCGGTTTCCTCGAGGTAGCTCTCGGCCAGCTCCTGTCGCACGCGCTCGAGGAGAGCGGTGTAGCTGGTCCCTTCTGCAGCCAGGTGGCGCTGCAAGCTGCGCAAGCTGGTGCCAAGACGCTTGGCGACCCGCGCCGGACCGGGGTCTCCTGCTGGCAGCAACTCCACCAACACTGCGCGGACTCTGCGGGCCAAGCTGTCGGGACCAAATCGCTCCAGGTAGTGTTCGGCGACGTGATCGCCCGACCGGGTCAGCTCCCCGTTGCCCGGCGGAAGCTGCGCTTCACACAGCGCGCGATCGAAGCGCAGGCAGTTGCGCTGGGCGGAGAAGTGTACGGGGCAACCGAAGAAGTCCGCGAAGCGCTCCCAGGCCTGAGGCGCGGCGCGTTCGACTTCCACGCTCAGCGGCTTGGCGTTCGGCCCTGCCAAGCTCTTGGCCAGCAGCGCCCCCACTGCGAGCAACGCGTCGACCGCTTCCGGCGCCATCCGCTGCTCACCCATTCGGATGTGGAGCTCGTAGAAGCTACCCTGAGGAGTGAAGGAAAGCTCCGCGGCGTCGGTGACCATCCCGAAGTAGCGCACGATGCGTTGGAAGGCGTCGCGCAGGGTGGAGGACGCTGCGAGGGAGAAGCCGAGAGCGTTGAAGGTGTTGGGCTTCACGTACTCTGCCACTGCGAGGCCGAAGCACGGGTCCGCGGTGGCGCCGACGGCGATGCGCCACAGTTTGGTCGTGGTTGCGAGCGGGACGCGGTCGCTGGACTCCAACTGGCTGGTTTCGATGCCGGCGCGCTGCATGAGCGATCGGCTGTCGAATCCGCGAGCGTCCAAGGCAGCTGCGATGGCGAGGCCCCAGCTGGCGATAGCGGAGGATGTGGTCATGGGCTGGTCTCCTGGTCCGGTTGCGGTCTGGGTGGGCTCCGGGCAGCGCCGCGGCGCGAGAAGGCAGGCGCGTGCCTAGCCGTGGGTGCCGGAGCCGAACCCGGGCACGGGTTGGCGCTGGATGAGCGTGCCCCCGAGGCGGGGCGAAGCTCTAGATTTGTAACCCTGCGGAAACGCTGGGTGGGCGTTGGTTGCAGAGCTTGTCACAGGGAGGGGTGGCGCTCGTTGCTGTGACGCAGAGCATTGTGGCGGGAGTAGGACTAAATTTCCACCAAGAAATCACTCGGTGATTGCCTTTTTGTTTCGGGCTCGCGCGTATCCGTGCGGTAAGCTCGAGGTGCCTCTTTTGTGGTGTAGGCGAACATCCTCCTTCTGCATCACTCACGGTTTCAGCTGCCATCAGTACGCGCGTGATCGGACCGCTGCGCCTGTTCCGAGCCGAAGCTTCTCGGGCACTTGTCGTGATGATGTCGGTCCCGGCGGTCGTCCGGCCGCTCCTCCCCCCCCAAAAAAAAATTGCCGTTGATCACCGGCTCTATCTCCGTCGCTTGCGCAGAAGTTCACCGAGCGCCCGAGGCTCGCCGAGCCGAGTCCACCAAGCTGAGCGCCGCTTCCAGTCGTGGGGTCGATACCGGGAGACAGCCCAACGGTCGTTAGGTAGAGTCCCGCGGTATGGAACGGCTTTCTGGCGCGGGCGTCCTGGTGGCTCGCTGGGTCGCTTTGGGTGGCTTGTGTCTTGGGGTCACCGGGTTGGCGGTGGCGTGCGGTGACGATGCGGAGAGCGGAGGCAGCTCCGGAGGGTCGGGTGGCAGCGCGGGCACTGCGGGCAGCGGAGCTGCGGGTGCCGGCGGAAGCTCTGGAGCGACGACCGGTGGGACCGGGGGTAGCTCGGACACCTGCACTGCGGCGGTGAGCAAGGGCCCGTGGTCTACCCGCATCTCGGGAGACTCCGCCGTGATCCGCTGGGAGAGCTGTGACCAGGGGGCGAGCGCCGAACTCAAGCTCAAGCCAGAAGCAGGCGGCGCTGAGCAGGCCTTCCAATCGGACGTGTCCTCGTTCGATATCCAGAACCGTTACACCAGCATCATCCCTGCGGAAATACCCGACGATTTGCCCGGTACCTACTACATGCACGAGGCGAAGCTGAGCGGCTTGGCTCCGGGCTGCTACACCTACTCGCTTACGGCGGACACCTCTCGCAACGGGCGTTTCTGCACGGCAAGGGCCAGCGGCGAAGACTTCAACTTCATGGCCATCGCCGACACCAACCCCGGGTTGACGGACAACACCGAGCTCATCCTGGAACAGGTCGCGCGTAAGGGCTACGACTTCTCCGTACACGCTGGAGACCTGCAGTACTACGCGTCGGGGCTCGAGACGTGGGCGTCTTGGTTTCCCTCGATGCAACCCATGTTGTCTCAGGGGGGCTTCTTCCCGGCGATTGGTAACCACGAGAGCGAGAAGCCTGACGAGTACGACGCCTACTACACGCGCTTCTTTGGCGACTCAGGCTTCGAAGGCACGAGCGCGTACTACGTCTTCGACACCGGTGGCGTGAGCTTCTTCAGTTTGGATACGGAGATCCCGCTGCAAGACGGCGCGGACCCCGCTCAGTACGACTGGTTCGCGGCCAAGCTGAAGGAGAAGAGCGAGATGGCGGGCTACCGCTTCAGCGTCGTCTACATGCATCGCCCGTTGATCACGTGCGGGGACACGGGGTCGCTCGAGACGGAGCGTTACCTCCTGGAACCGTTGTTCGAGCAGTACAACGTCCAACTCGTACTGCAAGGCCACATGCATGGTTACGAGCGCTTCACCGTTCCGCTTACCTCACGCAACCTCACTTACGTCACGACGGGCGGCGGTGGCGGCGCCATCGGCAACGTGGACGAGCACGTGGATCGCGAGTACTGCAGCCAGCGCGTCGCGTCGGGCGCGTTCAACGAGGCGCTCTGGGTGCAAGTCACCCAGACCGAGATCAAAGCGCAAGCCATCGATCAGACTGGCGAGGCGAAGGACGACTTCACGATTCCGTTGCAGTGAACAGCGCCTCGACCGCGGAGCGCGCGTTCGCTTCGAGCTCGCCTTCGAGTCGTTGTAGGTGATGCTCGAGATGGACGCGTAGATCCGCCGCGCTTGTGCCTGCGTCTCCGCCTTCGGCCTCTTGAGCGTACTTCAGGGCGCAATCGAGGTGGATGTAGCTGCTCGTTGGCACTGCCATCAGGTCTGCGTCGTTGTGCCGCACCAGCCGCAGTGCGCCTTTCTCGATGAGCTCCCGGCACTGCTGACAGCGCGCGCGCCCCGAAGGCGCCGCTTCAATCGCCGCTAGCTGGCAGAGGCAGGGGAGCCGCTCTCCAGCCTGCGCGAGGAGCGTGAGCTGAGCACGCTCTGGTATTTCCTCGGAGAAAGTCTGCTCAGCAACCAGAAACGCCGCAGGGCGTTTGATGGTTCCGCAAGCCAAGTGATACCAAAGCGTCGCGTCACCCTCGCCGTAGGGGTTATCCACTTGCTCACCCAGGCGCAGCTCGCCCTTGGCAATGGTCTGACGGCAGCGTCGGCACTTGGCCCGGCCTGACTTGGCGGCTTCGATGCTAGCGCTCAGGACCTCCGCTTCGTCGCTCATGGCCGCTGACTCTAGTGCCTGAGGAGCCTCCCGGGAAGCGTGCTTGGAGGGCTACTCCTCCAGGCTCTTTTTGCGGTAGTGGTAGCCGTACACTTCCTCGAAGCCGTAGCGAGCGTAGAGTTTCAGCGCGGGAACGTTGTCTCGCTCGACTTGCAGGTACGCGTACTTGGCGCCGCGGCGCTCCGCCCAGCGACACAAGGCGCCGAGCAGTGTGGAAGCCGCTCCCTTGCGTCGCGCCTCAGGCACGGTCGCCATGTTGAAGACGCCCATCAGGTCTCCGTCGCACACGCCCAGCCCGCACGCGATGGGGCCGGCGTCGCTCTCCACGCTTCCGAATCCGGTGCGCCCCTGGATACGCTGGAGCAAGCCTTGAAACTCCTCCGGTGTGTCCTTGAAGCGGCCGCGCTGAACGGCAACCTCCATGAAGTCCGGTCCCGGTGAGAGCTCGACGCACGCGTTTCCGCGGGGTGTGAGTTGGATCACCTTGCTCAGCGGTGCGATTTGGATCGCCACCGGCGCATCCACTCGATAGCCGCGCGCCTCTAGCACCGCGTCTAGCCCTGGGTCCGCAAGGGGCGTCATCTGAAACAGCACCTGGCTAGCCCCGAGCTTCTCGTAAAACGTCTCCGCCAGGGCGACCTGTCGCTCGAGTTCGGCGCTGCCTTGATCGCTTCCGGAGACGGGCCACACGCTGTTGGCGCGCCGAGTGACTTCCCGCATGTAGCGCAGGCGCCAGCCCTCGAGATCGCTAACACGTTCAGCTGGCCACGCTGCAAATGCCGCCTGCTCGAGCGACGCCACGCTCGGGCGCGTGGACTGTGGAGGGGAATCCATGGGTCCGGGCGGCTATAGCAGCCGCGCCGCTCACTCGCTGTGGCAATCGTACCCATGCTGCGTCTGCGCGGGGTTTCAGGCATTTCCCCTGGCGCTTGCTCAAACATGAAAAATCGTTCATATGAACGTTCTCTCATGCATGGACACGCACATGGTGGCCACTCTCATGGCCACGGACACGGGCACGGTGGCGCGACGGACTCCGCCGGCCGCAAGGCTCTGACGTGGGCCTTGGCGCTCAATGGTGCCTTCTTGGTGATCGAGGTGGTCGTTGGCTTCATGACCAACTCCCTCGCGTTGCTCTCCGACGCCGCGCATATGGTCACCGACGTTGGTGCTCTGTCCCTTGCGCTGGCGGTTGCGTTTCTTGCGCGGCGCGCGCCGAGCCCCACACGCAGCTTTGGGCTGCTGAGAGCTGAGGTGCTCGGCGCGTTCGTCAACGGGATCATCCTGGCGGTGGCGTGCTTTTCGATTTTCCGGGAGGCAATCGAGCGCATGCTCGGTGAGCCGGTGCACGTCGCGCCGTGGCCAGTGATGATCACCGGGTTGATTGGCTTGGCGATCAACCTCGGGAGCGCCTGGCACCTGTATCGGTCGGACTCCGAGGGGCTCAACGTCCGCGGAGCTCTGGCGCATATGTTGGCCGACGCCCTCGGGTCGCTCGCTGCCGTGATCGCGGCGGGTGGTGTGTGGCTCGGGTTTCCACTGTCCGATCCGATCGCGAGCTTGGTGATTGGAGCCTTGGTGCTGTGGGGCACCTGGCGCCTGCTCAAGGATGCAACCCGCGTGTTGCTCGACTTCGCGCCCGCTGGCGTGGACGCGGAGGCCGTGTTGCGCGAGCTCGAGGCAGTAGAAGGTGTGACCGACGTGCACGAGCTGCACCTTTGGTCCGTGGACGGGCGTGAGCCCATCCTGTCGGCGCACATCGTGTACGACGATCGCGTCGCGGCGACGGATTTGAGGGTGCGCGTGGAGGAGCTGTTGACCCGCCGCTTCCAGATCCGGCACACCACACTGCAGACCGAGCCGCGTCCTTGTGGCGCGCCGTGCGCGCTATTTGAAGCAGTGCCGGCAGGGGCCGAGGTGGAGCATTGAGGCGGCCGGTCCGCACGGCGTTGCGCGCCGAGCGTGAGACGTTACCTCGAGGAACTGGATCGCGGGTGCTCTCGGCCCACGCCCTGGAGAGCGCGGTCGACTTGCTCAGCGCGATGGCGCATCCGGCGCGGCTTCGGGTCCTGCTTGCGCTTTGCCGACGCGGACCTCAGAGCGCGGGCGCCCTGGCGGAGCTCTGCGGGCTCGAGCAGAGCGCGGCAAGCCATCAGCTCCGGGTGCTCCGAGACGCGCGCCTCGTCGCTTCCGAGCGCGAGGGGAAGCGGATCATCTACCGCCTGGCGGACGCCCACGTGGCGCAGATCGTCGAGGACGCAGTCGCTCATGCGGCGGAAGACTAGCTTCAACGCGCTGAATTAATTGATGAATTCGCCGGTGCTGGGGGCGGGGCCGTCGCCACCATTGCGCACAGGGCCTTTCGTGATAGTGATATCACTGAAAGTGAGGTGTGTATGAGGTGGCTCGCTCGAGTGGCGTTGGTTGGGTGCGTGGTGTCGGTCGCGGGGTGTGGTTCCGAGTCGACGGAGCCTTCAGTGGAGTCCGACACGGATCGTCAGAGCTATGAGTTCAGCACTCGAGTCGAAGTCGGCGAAGAGGTGCAGCTCTGCAAGTTCATCCGCATGCCGAACGACGGCCGCGAGCTCTCCATCAGCCGCATGGAGCACGACTACACCCCGGGCAGCCACCACTTCTTGGTTTTCCGCACGGAGCTAACCGAGATGCCCGAAGGCGGGGACGTGTTTACGCCCTGCGGCGAAGGCGGTGCTGACGCTGGATCCAGCTGGATGAGTCAGGTGCGAGGCATCGTCTACGGTGCGCAGTCCGAGGTCGGTGAGTTCGACTTTCCTGACGGTGTCGGCATGCACGTATCTCCCGGTGAGCTGATGCTGGTGCAGGCCCACTACCTGAACACCACCAGCCAGGCGCTGGACGCGAAGATGAACTTCAACGTCGAGCTCGTCGAGGCTAGCAGCGTGAGTGAGGAGGCCGGTGTACTGTTCTTCTTCAACCCGAAGATCCACCTGAACCCGAACGCTCAAGGCAGTGCTCGCCTGACCTGCCCCATCAAGTCGGACATCTCCCTGGCGTTCGCGGCGTCCCATATGCACCGTCGCGGTGTGAATTTTCACGCGGAAACGGATGACGCGACTTCCCCCGCAATGCAGGAAGGCTCGCTCTACACCACCACCGACTGGGAAGAGCCGTTGCCGCGGAGCTTCGGTTCAAGCGGCGGGCTGATCCATGGCGGCTCCAGCATCTCCTACACCTGCGATTTTGCGAACGATACTGCCAACTCGGTGGTTGCCGGGGCGAGCGCAGACACGAACGAGATGTGCATGTTCGTCGGCATGTACTGGCCGCGCCAGGACCAGTCCATGGAGTGGTGCTACGAAGGGGTCACGGACGGCGAGGGCACGCTCGGGGGCGCCGAGACCTTCGATTGCCTCGCGGGCTGTCGCGGCTCAGCGGATGGCGACGCCTGCTCGGGAGCGTGTTGGGACAATGCGTGCCCAAACGTGGCCATGAAGCTCACGGGCATGCGCGATTGCTTGAGCAGCTGCGGGTTGACCTGTATCGGTGGCCTGGAGAGCGACGGGTGCGCGAGCTGCGCTCAAGAAATGTGTCCTGATGCTTACTCGGCGCTGGTCTCGGCGAAATGTCAGTGACCTGCTTGTCCGCCGCAGCGTAGCGGGGCGCATCCTTTTGGGACCTCCCTGATACCTTACGGAATCAAACTAGAAGTAGCCTTTCGCGCCTACACCCAGAGTGTCCTCGCTCAACACAGGCGCGAAGGCGACTTCAACGCTGCTCGCGGGCTTCGCCTCTAAGGTGTGGGAGTAATGGAACAAGTAGGGCACGCCGAGACCCGACACCAAGCCGATGCCCGCGCCGATCAGCACATCCGAGGTCCAGTGTTTGTCGGCGACGATCCGCAGCGTGCCCACTGTGGTCGCGCTCGCCATCGCCAAGCCACACACGCCGTAGTCGAGGGCCGGCTCGCCATACAGCTCCAAGTAGGCGTGGTGCATGCAGATCAGTGAGGCCGCGGTGAACGTCATCGACGTGTGGCCGCTGAATGCACTCTGGGTGCGACCCGGATCGTTTGGATCGCAGGCCTTATCGTACCCGGGGTCGGCGTCGCACTCTTTGAGGCTCGGGCGCCCTCGACCCACCGCTTTGACGGGGATGCGCGTAGCCAAGAAGGAGAAGCCAAACGCTTGCCAGTTGATCAACGTCAGCTGCAGCGCGACGTCCGTGTTGCCTGCGTCTGCAGCCAGCGGCGTGACCAGGGAGTCGAGCACCGCAAAGCCCTGGGTCGAGTACCACATCATGTCGCTGACCTGGCCGGCGCGGGCGCGCCCCTCAGGGCTATGAGCGACCAAGCCGGAGCGCGCCGTGTCATCCATCAAGATGCCGTTTCGCCAACCGCTGTCGGCGGTCTCCAGCCCGAACTCGAGCCCAACGCTGGCTGCGGTCTGCGCAACGCTCACGCCGACTTGCCATGCGGCAAAGCGCGGATACTTCCACGTTAGGCGATGTTGGTCCTCTCCCCCAGAAAAGTCGTCGAATGACGCGGGTTTCTCTGTCTGAGTCGGGCCGTATTTCCAGGAGGAATAGGATTCGTCAGGGCTTGCTTGAGCGCTCGCGCTGGACGCCCAAAAAAGACTCGATGCGAGCACGCCAGCAGCGACTCGCCCCACCCATTGAGGATTCGTGCGCACCCCGGCTATACAGCAAGTGGCGGACCAGCGCTCCCGGGTGCGACGTCGGGGAAATTAGGGCCGATTTGCGGGCTTTTTGGCCTCTTCTAGTGGCGGCGAGCGTGACGGCGCGGCTCACTTGAGGTGGCTTGCCTCACTCGAGGCTGCCGCCGCGGGTGACATAGCAGCGCAGCACGTCCATCGGGGTTACAATGCCGACTAGCTTGCCGTCAGCGTCCACGACCACCAGACGGTGTGTGCCCGTCTCCACCATGCGCTTGGCCGCGTCGAGTACGGTGTCCGTATCGCGCACGGCGAACAGCGCGGGGGTCATGGCCTCGCCAGCGGTGGTCTGACTGCTCTCGGGCGCTGACTCTCCAACCCGACTAGGGTCGTTGAGGTCGGTGCGGGATACGATACCCAGGAGGTGTCCGTCGCCGTCCTTGACCGGTGCGCCACTTACCCCGCGGATACGCAATCCCCAGGCGATGTCTTGCACGCTGGCGTCGGGCGACACGGTCAGCACATTGCGGGTCATGATGTCAGAGACGAGCACGGTTCCTCCTCCTTGGTCGCTCGAGTCGATTCGGTCGACCAGGCTTACTTGCTCTGAGCAACCCGCGTGCCGAAGTGCCCTCACCGCGGCGACCGCTTCGCGATCAGCTTGCGGGAGCGCAAAAACTATTCGTGTTTTTGGGGGTGAGGTGCCTCGTCCGGCGCGGTCGGGCTCCCGTTGCTGGCGCAGGGCGTGCGCAACGCTGACTGGCTCTTGGTGTCAGACGCAGGCTTTGCGTGATCTGCGCGTTAGACCTCCCAGCGAGCGAATCGGGTAAGCTCGCCGGGTGAGTGAAGATTCAGCGGCGGGTAAGCTCCACGTCAACGAGAACGGGGTGCGTCGCACACGCATCGTGGTGACGGGGGGCCCCGGTGGTGGCAAGACGACAGCCGCGGATTTGTTCCGCCGCGAACTCGGCGAGCAGGTCGTGAACGTGCCCGAGGCGGCCACCATCATGTTCGGTGGCGGATTTCCGCGGTGTACCGAGCCGCGCGGCCTGAGATCGGTGCAGACCGCCATCTATCACGTGCAACGGAACCTCGAAGACGTGCAGTCCTTTCGCTACCCGGAGCGGATCCTGCTGTGCGACCGCGGCACCGTCGACGGAGCGGCGTACTGGCCGGATGACGGGACCTCCTTCTTCGAGAGCTTGAACACGTCCCTCGATCAGGAGCTCGAGCGCTACGACGCGGTGGTGTTCTTCGAAACTGCGGCAGCGGGTGGGCTCGGCATCGAAGGCGGCAACCGCGTGCGCATCGAGAGCCAAACCGAGGCTGTGGCACTGGATCTCAAGCTACGGCGCCTCTGGTCCCAGCATCCGAACTTCACGCTGATCCCTCACTCGCCGAGTTTCCTCGGAAAGATCACCACCGCGCTGTCCACTCTCCAGCGCTTGGTGGGCGAGCTCGCGCGCCGCCGCTGAGGTGAGCTGGAACGAGTTGTTCTTCTAGGCGCAGCTGTCGCACAGGCCGCGGACTTGGATCTCGAGGTCGCTGCCTTTGAGCGCCTTCGGAGCTCCGCGTCCGGGCGACAGCGTGACGCTCTCCACCGGCAGGCACTCCACGGCGCCGCAGGAGGCACACACGAAGTGGGCGTGGCTGTCGTCGTGTTCGTGGTGGTCACCTGAGGCGAGCTCAAAGCGCCACACGTGGTCGCCGAGATCGCTGCGACGTACCAAGCCGGCGTCGGTCAGGTCGATCAAGTTGCGATAGATGGTGGCCCGATCGAAGCCTTCCTCCGCCAAGCCATCGGCGATGTCCCCGTGGCTCAACGGCGTGCTTGCCGCGCCAAGGGCACTCAGGACGCGTACCCTCGGAATCGTCGCTCGAAGCCCTGCGGTGCGCAGCGCGTCCCGGAGTTCGCGCTGGTTCTTTGCGGGCTTGGCCATGGGGTGAAGTCTAGGAACAGCGCAGCGCTGTTGCAACTGCAACAGGTCCGCGACAGGCTCTCCCGCGCGCCGGTCGATGGGTAGCTTCGACCTTCACAGGCGTGACTTGTTGGTTACGTTGGCCAATCCTTTTGCTGTGGACGGCGCAGCTGGCGAGACTCCCGGAACGAACGCTATGAGAAACACGTGGTTTACCCTCGCTGGGATCGGTTTGGTGGCTCTGGGCTTCAGCGCCTGCTCCTCGAGTGGTGAGTCCGAAGGCTCGGGAGGCGCGGGCAGCGGGGCGACCGCAGGCAGTGGGGCGACCGCGGGCAGTGGAGCGAGTGCGGGCAGCGGCGCGAGCGCTGGCAGCTCCCAGGGCGGAAGCTCTGGCGGCAGTCAAGGCGGAAGCACCTCCGGTGGAGCCGGCGGAGCCGGTGGAGCTACCACTTATATCCCTACGGATATGGGTCTCCGAGTGGCGTTCTTCGGCGATCAGGGCCTGTCCCAGGACGCCAAAGACCTGCTCACGGTGATTCGGAACTCGGACGTCGACATGCTGATCCACATGGGCGACTTCGACTATCAGGACAATCCTGCTGCGTGGGAGAAGCAGATGAAGGATGGCCTGGGCGACATCCCTTGGTTCGCGGTCGTGGGCAACCACGACACCAGCAAGTGGACCGAGTACCAGCAGGTGATTCAGCGGGAACTCGACACCATCAGCGACGTGAACTGCGTCGGTGAGGTCGGGGTCAAGCACGCGTGCACGTACAAGGGCTTCAAGTTCGTGCTGAGCGGCGTGGGCTTGATGGGCAGCGGTCACGAAGACTTCCTGCGTCAGGAGCTCGGAGCGAGCACCAACATCTGGCGTATGTGCGGCTGGCACGTGAACCAGTACGACATGCAGCTCGGGGGCAAAGGCAACGAAGCGGGTTACGGCGTCTATCAGCGTTGCCAGGCCGAAGGCGCGTTCATCGTGAACGGACACGAACACAGCTACGCGCGCACGCTCACGCTCACCGACGTGGGTAACGCGGGGCACGGCGCGACCGGCGACTGGGATCTGATCAACCTCGCCCAGGGCCGCACCTATGTCACCGTGAATGGTGCCGGAGGCATCGGCCTGCGTGACTACGAAGCGGCCCGCCACGATGACGACACGTGGTGGTCGTCGGGCTACGCGAGCAACGTCACGATCAATGACGGCGTGCGCACCGCCTCTGCAAACATCGGTGATGCAGCGGGCGTCGTGATCATGGAGTTCGGGGTCGACGGCGATCCCCGCAAGGCGCGGGGCGAGTATCGGACCGTGAAGGGCCAGATCATCGACGAGTGGGTCGTCACTCAGGACCCCACCGGCTACGGCACCAACGCGAGTGGAAGCGGCGGTACCGGAGGCACGAGCCAGGGCTGGGACCCGCAGCTCTGCACGGCGTTCTGTATCAAGTGCGCATCCTGCCAGGCGACCCCTGGATTCGATGAAGGGGACTGCCGCTACCAGTTGAGCAGCGGCTTCGAACTGAGCGATTGCCAGCTCGGCTGCGCCGAGGGGAAGACGCCGTCGTTCGACCCCGCGACGCTCCCGAGCGGCTATCAGACGATGGACTGCACCGAGTTCGACAACAGCATCTGAGCAACGCCAGCAGGGCTCAGTACCGAGATAGATCCCTAGGGAAATACACAGCTCGCTTTGGCGCTTCCGCGCGCTGAAGCGAGTGGCTCCAGGACGAACGCGCGACCGGTAGCCTTTTGACTATCGAAACGCGCCGCTTGGGCTTTGAAGTTGCGCGAAGCGGCCTTCTGGCGGGAAACTAGCGTCGCGTCGGCGCCCGAGCCTTCGCGCGACGGTGCTCGTGCTGCGAATTGCCTGAAACTTCGCCGAAACGGGGCCCCGTTTAGACCTTCAAGCTCGGTAGCAAACGGTCGTTTTTTTTCGGGATGCTCACGGGTTCAGTGGTCGAGCAGAAGTAGCAAAAAGCCTGCTGTAGGCGCAATTCTCAGCGAGTAGTGTTGCTGGAATTTTCTTCAATCGTAACAAACCAGCCGGACGGCCGCATTTGGCCCATGGAAGTCCTTTAGGTTTGAAATACAATCCAGCGTGCTCAGCGCCGGGAGTACGCACCCTCAAAGCGTGTTTCTCGCCGCGACGCGCCCCATTAGTGCCCATCTAGCGCTTTTTTTGGAGGTTATTCGATATGTCCAGCTCAGACAGCAATCTTTCCACTGTGGAAAATGAAGAGTCTTCCGGAGAGCTGTTCGCGGATCTGCCTACCAAGAGCAAGCGCGGCGGCTTCGCTCCGCCGTCCAGCGGGCCAAAGAGCCAGGTCTCGGCGGCCGCCAGCCTAGTCGGCTCGGCGCGTCCCTCCATGCCCTCTTCGAGCGGCGTCCACGCGATGAGCCCGGTGCCTCCGCCGCCTCCGAGCCGCATCCCGGCACCGCCGACCAGCGCCGTCCCGGCGCCGCCCTCCGCCCGCATATCAGCGCCGCCGCCTCCGCCGTCGAAGGCAGCAGTGATCGCTCAGGCTGAGTACCTGGAGGACAACGGTGACGACGCGACCCCGGTGCGCGCTCCGGTTGACGGCACGCCAACGGTGAAACTGCCCGATGTGGCGATCGTCCGCGCGATGACCAGCAGCGCTTCCGCGCCCCCTTCAGCGCGCCCGGTGGCACACGTGCCGCCGCCTGCGAGTGCGCGCAGCGAGTCGTCGATGGTTCCGCCCCCGTCGGTTCAGTCTCAGCACGTTGCAGAGATCCCCCAGGTGGCGAGCGTGCCGCGGGACATGCTGCACAGCGCACCGCCCACCTCGATGTCTCAGCCTCCGCCGCCGCCCCAGCAGGCGAAGGGTGGAGCCAGCAAGTTGCTGGTCGCTGCCGCGGCCGTGCTCGTGCTGGCCGTTGGTGGCCTGGCCGCGAAGCAAGCAGGCGTCGCCGGCTTCGGCGCGAAGGACGGCACCCTGCTCGCCAGCGTCGCGGGGCCCGGTGGCTCCGCGATCGACAAGTTCGAGCTCTTCGTTGACGGCAGCAAGCGCTGCGAAGCGTCACCTTGCAAGGTGGACGGCCTGACCGAGGGGGAGCACTTCCTCAAGGTCATGGCGCCGGGTTACGAGAGCTCTGCCGCGATCTCCATCAGCGTGAAGGGCGGCGCGACCACCGACCAGCGCGTTGATCTGGTTCCTTCCAAGGATGGCGCGACAGCCGTCAAGGCTGATAGCCCTGCGGAAAAGCCCAAGGACGAGGCCCTGAGTCTAGAAGACCTGGGCAAGAAGAAGCCCGCAGAAGAAACCAAGGCGGACGACGACAAGGCACCTTCGAGCTCGTCCGGCGCCGCCAAGGCGCCCACTGGCAGCAAGGTCGCCGCGAAAGAAGACGCCCCCGCGAAGGACAAGGAAGAGGCGAAGGACAGCGCGGCGGCCAGCGACAAGGGGATGATCAACATCTCCTCGATCCCCCCGGTCAACGTGGTGGTCGACGGCAAGCCGATCGGCATGGCACCGAAGACGGTGCGTGTCGCGGCGGGTTCCCACACCATCGTGTTCATTGGCGCCGAGGGCCGTCAGGTGCGCAGCGTGAACGTGAAGGGTGGCGGAAGCACTTCCGTTGCCGTGAAGTTCTGAGCTGTTTCCAGGCGCGGAAACCCGCGCAAAGTGACGAAAGTCCAAGAGCCCCCGACAGCGTGGCCGAGCGCCACCATCGGGGGCTTCTTCGTTGACGCGACTTGGGCGACGCGCCCGTGCGGTCTAGACTCCTGCCATGCGAATCGTCGTGGCTTGCGGGGTGATCGGGATGTTGGCGTTGGGCTGCTCGGCCGAGGAGCGAGAGACCGGCGTGGACTCCGGCGGGAGCTCTGCGGGTGGAAGTGCTGGCTCGACCAGCTCTGGTGGCAACGCCGGCTCGACGAGTTCCGGCGGAAGCTCCGGCTCGACTAGCTCTGGCGGCAGCGCGGCGGGAGGCTCGAGCGCTGGCTCAGCGGGGGATGCGGGCACTGGAGCCGGTGGCGCCACAGGTGGTTCCGCGGGGATTGGTGGCAGCGCGGGGACGTCGGCGACTTGCGCCGGCGACTGCCTGCCCCCAGCGCCGAATGGCTGGTCTGGCCCCGTCGCGATGTATGAGGGCAACGCACCGCCGGCGTGCGTGGGTGATTTCGCGGGCACGGCGCTCAGCGCAAAGTCTGACTTCGAGGTTGGACAGGATCACTGCGCGTGCGCTTGCGATCCGCCAACGGGTGAAGCCTGCGGATCCGCCGGTATCTGCCCCAATAGCGCCAGCGGTGCGTGCCTCCTGTGTCTAGCCGGGGCGGGCTATAGCGTCGCGCCGGGGGCGTGTACCTCGGCCACCAACCTGAACAACCGACGCTTGTACTTCACGAACACCCCGGCCTACACGGCCACCGGCTGCCAACCGCGGGCGTCCAACACGACGATCGATCAGTCTGGCTTCCGCAATGAGGTCGTCGCCTGTGACATGGCGGATCCCGGCGGAACCTGCAACGGGGGTGCGGTGTGTACGCCGAAGCTGGGCACTTCTTTCCAAGCCGCGTGCGTGATTCAGTCCGGAGACGTGGCCTGCCCCGCAGGACCGTACTCGGTCAAGGTGACGACCTACAGCGGCTTCAATGACAACCGCAGCTGCACCGCTTGCACCTGTGGTTCGGCGAGCGGCACGTGCAACTCCGAGGTGGTGTTGGTGGATAGCTGTAACCCCATCCCATTCCTCCATAAAAGGGTGAGCCCCGGAGAGTGTAGTACCGCGCTCACGGTTTCGAGCGGCTATCTCCGTCACAACACGGATCCCCAGGGATCTTGCCCGGCTTCCGCTCCCGGCACTACCGGTGAGGCCAAGCCGACGGGCGCCGCGACGCTCTGCTGCCTGCAGCCGAACTGATGCCGCCCGCGTTCATGCTTGCCGGCACCCACTCCGGGGTCGGCAAGACGACGCTGTGTCTGGCGCTGGCGCGCTTGTGTCAGCGCCGCGGCCTGGTGGTGCGCTGCTTCAAGGTGGGGCCAGACTATCTGGACCCGAAGCAACTCAGGGCGATTGGCGTCGAGTGCCACAGCCTGGATGCGTGGCTGATGGGCCGGGAAGCCGTCGAACGCACTTTCCTGGCGGAATCTCGAGGTGCCGACGTGGTGCTGGTCGAGGGCATGATGGGCCTGTTCGACGGTGCAGAGCCGACCAGCAACGCCGGCTCCAGCGCGGAGATCGCTGCCTGGCTTGGGCTGCCGGTGCTGCTGGTGGCTGACGCGAGCGGTGTCGCGCGGAGCTTCGAGGCGCTGGTTCGGGGCTACGTGAGCTTCGCGCCGGAGCTCGACTTCGCCGGAGTGATCGCGAACCGGGTTGGGGGCCCCGGTCACACCGGGCTCCTGCGGCAGCTCGATTTGCCGGTGGAGCTTTTGGGTGGGGTCGTGGGGCGACCGGAGCTCGAGCTGCCCGAGCGGCACCTGGGGCTGACGGCGGACTTCGAGGGAGCTGCGGATGTTCGTTTTCTTGAGGAAACGGTAGCGCGGGTCGATGCCTGGGCGGACGCGGTGCAAGCTGATCTGCGCTTTGATGAGTGGCTCGATGCTCGAGCAGCGCGCCTCACCCCCAAACTAGCTGGAGTCTCCGTCAGCGGGGGATCGGGGGGAGAGGAGCAACGTGGAGCAAGCGCAAAGCCAGCGAGCTGCCGGGTTGGAGTGGCGCGGGACGCTGCGTTCAGCTTCTACTACCCGGAGAACCTGCGACGCCTCGGAGAGATGGGGGCGCGCCTGGTCGAGTTTTCCCCGCTAGAGGGTGAGCTGCCGGAGGTCGACGCGGTGTACCTTGGTGGTGGCTATCCGGAGCTCCACGGCGCGCGCCTCGCAGCCAACACGCGGATGCTGGCTGCCTTGCGGGGACATTTCTACGCGGATAAACCGATCTACGCCGAGTGCGGTGGCCTGATGTACTGCTGCAACCTACTCCGCGATGCAGCAGGAGCCGAACACGCGCTGCTCGGTCTATTGCCAGCCAAGGTATCGATGTGTGAGCGCCTGCAGGCGATTGGCTACTGTGAGCTTGAACTCGCCGAGCCATGCCTCTTGGGGCCACCCGGGACGAAGCTTCGGGGGCACCAGTTCCGTCACTCCACCCTCGAGTGGGGGCGAGAGCCCGGCGGCGTTGTGCGTAGCGTTGGGCGGCTAGTGTCTCCGCGGGGAGATGATCTCGGGGCGGAGGGGTTCGTTTCGAGGCAACTATTCGCTAGCTACGTGCACCAGCACTGGGGACGAGACGCCACCGCGGCTCAGCACTTGGTGGCTCGCGCGTCTCGCGACCCTCGTTCCGCGCGCCCTCGATGAATGAAGACGCGAGTTGGTCAAACCAGTTCACGGGTGTTTCTGGATGCGAACTGGGATGCGCATGGGGTGCCAACAGGGCGCTGAAGTGCACATGAATCCGACCAGTTAGGGCTGCCACGCGGTAGCCGCATTTTCCGGGCCAACGGGCCAGTCCTTGGCGCAAACCTGAGCGATGGGCGCGTAGGCATTCCGGGCCTCAGAGCCCGCCGCGCGGCATGCTAGCGTCCAATCGTGCGCATCAGCTTGGAGCGCTTTCACCCGGTTCGCCGCTCGTTGAGGCGTCGCGCGCTGTGGCTCATCGGCCTCGGCGTACCCGGCGTTGTGTTCTCGAGCTTCTGGGTGTTGCTTGCGATGCTGATGTTCGTCTGGGGCGAGCAAAGCAATCCGTGGGAGGACCGCGCCGTCGCGACGATTCTGTTCGTGTTCGGTTTGCTCCCGCTGTCGGTCACCGGCTTCATGCTCTGGCGGGGGATCGCGAACTGGTCGCGTGCTGGTCAGTACGAGCGCCTCATCGCCATCGCAGAGCAAAACCCCGGAGCAAGTCTCGTGAGCGCCGCCCGCCTGCTCGGTCTCCCGGGCAAGCGCGTGACGTCCCTGGCGCTCCAGGGTGCGACCTACGGCTTCATCACCGATATGGACCAGTCGGAGCTGTGGCTGGTTGGACACGAGGCTCCCGAGTCCGATGAGGACCTGTCGATACCCGGTGAGGACAGCAGCGGGATCGGGCCACGGAAGCACGTGCTCGGAAACGACGTGCTGGCGCAGTACCAGGCGCAGCTTCAGCAGCCTGACCCAGGGGGCAGCATGGTGGGTGCGCTGCTTGGTGGCACCTATCGCATGGAGGCCTTGATCGGCGCGGGAGCGATGGGCGACGTCTACTCGGCGACGCACCTGCGTACGGGGCGCCGCTACGCGGTGAAGACGATTCGCCGCGATCTGCGCGTCAGCGAAGACGCGCAGCGCCGCTTCGAACGTGAAGCACTGGCGGTCAATCGCATCGGCCATCCGGGCATCGTGGCGGTGCATGACTTCGATCGCGCTGCGGACGGTACGCTGTTCATGGTGATGGACCACCTCGAGGGTGAGACGCTCGAGGCGCGTCTGCAGCGCGTTGGCAAGCTCAGCTGGGAAGACACTCGGCGCTTCGCGCTGGACTTGGCTTCGGCGCTCGCCGCCGCGCACGCCCAAAGGCTGGTGCATCGCGACCTGAAGCCAGCGAACGTCTTCGTGCGCCGCGAGGCAGAAGGCTTGGAGCGAGCGGTGATCCTGGACTTTGGCCTGGCCAAACCGGTGGACGATGCCGTTACCTCGCGGATCACAGCGACGGGCGCTGCAGTGGGCACTCCGATGTACATGTCGCCGGAGCAGGCGCGGGGCGAGGCGGTGGATCAGCGGAGCGACATCTATGGTTTGTGCGCCGTGATCTACGAGATGGCGACAGGTGCGCCTCCCTTCATGGACCAGACCCTCGCGAGCGTGTACGCGCGGCTGCTCACGGAGCCCGCGGCGCCCGCCAGCGCCTTGCTTGGCAGCGACTGCCCGGCTGGACTGGACGAGGTGCTCTCCCGTGGACTTGCGAAGCAACCCGCCGATCGCTTCAACAGCGTGGAGGAGCTCTCAGTTGCCCTCGGGAGCGTTGGAGCGACGGACGAGGCGCTGCGCACAGCCTGAGAGCCTGGTGCTCGCGGCTCGTCAGCCAGCGCCGGGGAGTATTGAAAAGGCGCGGCCGATCCACGAACCTGCGGGTGTGAGCTTCCTAAGGCGGTGGCAATGATCAGCTCAGAGAGCGAGCGAGCGGCGGTGCTCAGCTGCCTGGACGCTGACTGGCGGTTGCTCGTGCTGTGGGGGCTACCCGGCGTTGGGAAGACGTTTCTGGCGCACCAGTTGTTTCCGCGCGAAAGTGAGACGGAGTGGACCTCCGTTCCCCTGGGGGCTGCGGGCGCCGCGCTCGACGTGGCCCGCCAGGTGGTCCGAGCGGTCTCTCCCGGGAGTTCAGCCGGGGGCGACTCGCTGCTTGCCTTGCGGGAGCTGCTCAACAGCGAGGCTCCGCTCGGGCTTCTGCTCGACGACGCGGATGACCTGGGGGAGTGGCTTGAAGAGGTGCTTCCTGGGCTCCTGGAGGCTGTTCCGGATCTGCGAGTTGTCGTAACGCTGCGTGCCCGCCCCGATGCGTTGCTGCAGCGTGTGGAAGGTGCTGTCGCGGTGGAGGTATTGCCGTTGGATGAGGAAGCCGCGCCGGCGCTCTTCGCCCGGTTCGCAGCGCGCTTCGGTGCGGAGCTGCCGGCGGCGCAGGCCCCCTTCGTGCTTCAGCTGTGTCACGAATTGGGAGGCTTACCGCTAGCCCTGGAGCTCGCGGCGTCCCGGCTCGATGTGCTGCCCGTGCCTGCGTTGCTGCACCGCATCCGTTCTCAGGGCATGCAGCTGACGCAGGCGAAGGGTGCGGGGCGTCATAGCTCGCTCGACGCAGCGCTACTCTCGGCGTGGCAAGGGCTCGACGCGCCGCTACAAGCGTTGCTGATGGTCATCGCGTGGCCACCGCGAGGTGCGAGCCTCGCAGAACTCGAGGCGGCGCTCGAGTTGTTGGGGGGCCAAGATGAGTTGCCGCGAGGTAACGACTGTCTGGAGCTGAGCAGCGCGCTCCGTCGCCGCGCGTGGCTCTTGCGGGACGCCGAGCGGCTACTCCTCTCGCCGCCCCTGCGACGCTTCGTGCTCAGTCGCATCGCCGCTCCGCGAGCACAGCTCATCGAGCTGGGGTGGGCGGAGTACTACGCTCTCGGCGAGGTCGAGACGCCGCTCGAGAACCTCGAGGCTGTCCTCGAGCGAGCGACCAACGCACCTCAGCTCTCCACCCGCTTCGCCGATGCCGCGCTGCGCGTGATATCTCGTGGGTTTGCAGCTCCGCTCGAACTTGGAAGCACGATCAGTCCCAGCTTGGAGCGAGTCCTCGCCAAGGTCATCGAGCGCTCGCACTCGAGCGGCGCAGCCCTACCGCTCATCTGTGAGGCGATGGTACTGCAGGCGAAAGCGCAGCGCGCTCGCGGTGACGCCCAAGGCGCTTCGGCGCTTCTGGTGCGTGCGCTGGACTTCGCGCGGCGCGCGGGACAAGCGGAGCTCGAGCTCCTCGCGTTGCTCAGCTTGTCTCGGAGCCTCGCGGAAATAGGGCACGACAAGGACGCGCAGAATGCGCTCGAGCGCGCACGGGATCTGGTTGGTCCCGGTAGCGACCCGTGGCGCTCCTTCGAGTTGGCGGAGGGGTACCTGGCACTCCGGGACCTAGACAGCGCGCGGGTGCAGGCCGAACGCTGTCTGGCTCGAGCGACAGGGAGCGCCCAGCGCGATCTACTCTGCCGAGCGGCAGCGGAGCTCTTACTCGCCGATGTCGCGATCGAGCTTCGCGACCAAGCAGCGACCTCCAAGCACCTGGGGCAGGCCGCGGGAGCGTTGGAGGCCGTGCCTCGGGGTGCCGCGCTCTCCCAAGAGTTCGTAACCGGGCTCGAGCTGAGGCTCTGCTTCCTGCGTGGCAGGGAGGCGCTAGACGCTCAGCGCCTCGCTGTAGCGGAAGCAAGTTTCCGCGAGGTATCGGAAGGCTTCCTGCGGCGAGGCTTGCCGAAGTTCGCGGCCCTCGCGCGCTACCATCTCGGCGTGACACTACGCGAACAAGGCAATGGTGGCGCGGCGTTCGTCGAGCTGGAGACCGCGTTGGGCGGGCTTACCCAAGGGTGCCGTGAGTGGTGTTTTGGCGCGCTCCATCTGGCTCAGCTGGAACGCGAGGCCCGCGCGGAGTCCCGCGCTCTCGGCTGGTTCGGCCAGGTTCGAGAGCAAGCTCAGCGCACGGGGCGCTCGGACTTGGGTGATCTGGCCACAGCACTGGCTCGCGGCGGGCCGAGTCCGTTTGCTGCCGAGCGCAGCTTGCGTGAGCTGGAGCTGCGAGTTCTCGAGCGTTGCGCCTCGCGTCGCCAGTCCCAGTCTCTGCGCTCGGAGCCAGATTGCTGGCTGGTAGCGCGGGACGGTGCCTGGTTTCGCGCTCCCGGTGGTAGACAAGTGACGCTGGGCAAGCGGAAGTCCCTGGGGGCGATTCTGGCTGCGCTCGCAGAGGCCCGAGAGCGGAGTGAGGGCTGCACCCGCGTCGAGCTGATTGAAGCGGGCTGGCCGGGCGAGCGGATCCTGGAGGCCGCGGCCACGCAGCGCTTGCGGGTGGCGCTCTCGACGTTGCGCAAGCTGGGGCTCGAGGCGCTGATCCGCACCCTCGACGATGGCTACGCTCTGGGCAGCGACGTGCCGGTGGCGCGGGTTTGATCCCACGCCATCCCGTTGCCTTCCCGGGCGCGGACAATAGCCGGACGAATCTCCTAACCCCCTAAAACTACGAGGAGATCCGGCGAGCCACGGGCTCCTGAGGGCGCGCTCCCGAAGCTTTGATCGGGTTTGATGGGAGTTTATAGGGGGGCGGTCGGTAGATGGCGATGAACCCACGACGGGGGCGGAGCGGCGAGCGTCGCGCTGCCAGCCGTGCAGCACGGCTTTGCCCGTCGTCTGAAGGATTACCACAAGGAAAATGGCCGTCGGCCAGCCGTGCGCACGTCAGTCGACGTGGAGCTCGGGAGGAGCATTCAAAATGGGAAGTATCGCAGCCATCATCGTCGGACTTGGAATCATCGTCGCCATCTTCGGAGCCATGCAGAAGTACAAAGCAGGGCGACTCTCGAAGGCACCGTTCGTGTCCACCGGAGACGCGGCCACGAAGGGGGCGGCGCTCGCTGGCCCGCGTGGAGCCATCAGCGCGCAAGGTGACGTGGTAGTGCAGCAGCCGCTGCGTTCGCCCGTGACCGGGACGGAGTGCCTCTACTACGAGCTGAAGGTAGTGGGGGAGTGGAAAGACGGGGACAGCACGAAGAGCAAGGACTACGTCGACGAGAAGTCGTGCGCTGAGTTCTTCCTCAACGATGGCTCTGGCGCCGTGCGGGTCGATGCAAGCCAGGGGGGCGACTTCGATCCGTTCAACAAGACCTTTGAAGAGACCAAGAAGGAAGGTTTCCTGGCGGATTTGAAGGGCGCCGTTGGCAAGAATGAGGCGATCCAGTTCGGACACTATGCCTTCGTCAACCCGACACTCTCCAAGGCCAACAAGTTCACCTGCATCGAGCGTGTGATGCCCGTGCAGAATCGACTCTACGTGTGTGGCCGCAACGAGGGCAACCTGATCACCGCGCCGAAGTTCGCGTCGCTGGTCATGAGCTCCAAGTCTCGCGACGAGCTGATGGGCAGCGCCGCGAAGACCGCCAAGCTGTGCCTGATGGGTGGCGCGGCAGCGGCAGCGGCAGGAACCCTGCTCGGCGTGATCTCGAGCTTCATCAGCTGAGGGTCAGTGGAGCTCCGCCTCGCGCGTTGGCACCCGCAAGGGGCTGCGCGGGGGGCTGAGCTCGACGTCGATTTCTTCGAGCGCGCGCTTGCTCGGTTTCGCCGGAGGGCGCGTCGGCCGACGCAAACTACGAGGGTTCACCTCGGCTTCCACTTGCGCACCGATCAATACCGCCATCGCGGAGAGATAGAACCACAAGAACAGGCCGATCGCCCCAGCTAGCGCGCCGTAGGTGCGACCGAAGGCTCCCGCGTGAGAGAGAAACAGCGACAACCCAACCGAAGCAGCAAGCCAAAGCAGCGTCCCGGCGATTGCCGCGGGGATCACGTTGCTCCAGGTGCGCACGTAGCCATCTGGGGCGTAGCGGTAGACGGTTGCAAGCCCCGCGCTGACCATGATTGGCAGGAACAACTGCTGAATCACATGACCCACGCGCAGCGCGCTGCCATTCAAGCCGAGGCTAGCCCAAACCGTGGGGGTCAGAGTGGCCCAGCCCAGCATCAGGCCACCGAGCACCAACATGCCAAGCGTCATCAAGATCGCCAAGCCACGCAGCTTGAGGTAGCTCCGTGTGTCTCGCTTGCCCCTCGCCAAGCTCAACCCCTCGATCAGCGCTTGAGTCCCCGAGGAAGCGCTCCAGAGGGAGAACACCAGACCAAAGCCGAGTTGTGCGCCGAGGCTCGAGGAGTCGACGATACGTAGCAGCTCCACGGTCAGGAGCTGGCGAGCGCGCCACGGCAACACCCGCGCCAGGCTCTGCATCTGGATCACCACGTCATGACGATCGAAGAGCAGCCCGTACACGCTGATCGCCGCGATGGACAGCGGAAGCAGCGCCAGCACGCAGAAGAAGGCAACGCTCCCGGCGACCATCGGCACATCGTGTTCGCGAGCGCGATTGATGACGCGCACCACGAGCTTGGCACCTGCCTTGAGGCGACCATCACTTGGCTTCGCTTGGCTCCAGCTGCCCAACGTCTCTTCCACAGCGCCAACACAGCAACCGCTATGCCAGCGCAATCTGGCCGACGCGCCGGGTTTGCTCCCTGGTGCACGAGGCAAGTTGGTTGGGGTGAGGCGATCCGGTTGTGCCTCAGGATTTCAGCCGTCTGTCGTTCATCTGAGTTTTCCGTTGGCCTCGGACGCCGCCAAACACCTGGCACTCGTCATGGGGACGAAGCGCTGGTGACCTTGGCGAGCGCGGCGTCCGAGGCTCGCGGTTTTCTTGAAGCGGGTCAGATCCCGCCGTTGAACGCAGCCACCTTGCCGCTCATGTAGCGGTTGTCCAGCGCGAGCCACGCGATGGAGCGAGCTGCTTCGGCTGCTGTTCCGAAACGCCTGGCGGCGCTGTAGTTGAGGTAAGCGTTGCGTGTCGTTTCCGGGAGGCGCCTCGAAAGGCCTCCCTCGAGTAAGCCGAAGGTGAGCAAGTTCACTCGCACGTTGCGCGCTCCGAGCTCCTTGGCCAGTCCCATGGAGAGACCGCTCAGCATGCCTTGGCAGGCCGCAAAGGCAGTCGGGATGGGAAGCGACTGAGCGCGATCCAGCGCACCGACCAACACGATATCGCCACCATCGTTCATGCCGCGCGCCGCTAGCTGGCTCGCGAGCAACGCTGAGCGGCAGATCACCGCATACGCTTCGTCGAGGTCGCCGTTGCTGATCCCGTCCGGGGCGCTCGTGTCGAGAACCGCCGCACAGTGAATCAACACGTCCGGCGTGACACCCTGGGCTCCGAGCTCATCGAACAGCGCTTGGATTGCTTCCGGGCGCCGCAGATCCACGCGGTGAGCTTGCGCTGAAGTCGCCGCTTGCAGCTCGGCAGCCTGCTTCTCAGACGCATGAAACGTGAAGTGCGTGTGCACGTCTCGCGCCGTCAACCTGCGCACCACTTCGCTACCGACGTAGCCGCTGCCCCCAAGCACCAAAGCCGTGCGCGTCATCCTAAGGACTCCAGGTAGTCGATTGCCTCACGCAAAACGTCGGGGATCGCCAACAGCCGCTCCTCAGGGATGTTGAAGCGGGGCTGCATGCGCAGGATGCTCCAGTCATGTCCGCAGGAGAAGGCAAAGTAACCACGCGGATACAAGCGGTGACACACGAGGGGCGCCATCACGCTCTTGTGTTTGAGGTCGCTGAAGCCAAAGTGTTCGAAGGACAGCCACGGGTGATCCAGGCTGTCCAAGGAGACACCGAGCATGAAGCCCGAGCCGCGCACCTCGCGCACCAGCGGCGAGCTCTTCAGTGCGGTCGCGAGCTCCAGCTTGAAGCGTGCGCCCAGATCGATCACCCGCGTCATGAGCTCCGGCGTCAGTAGCTCGAGAGCGCTGAGGGCCGCAACGGCGCTCAGGGCATTGAAGCCCATGGTGGTGTTGTGGCTCTCCCCGCTGGCGAAGTGCGCGCCATAGGCCTGCTCGAAGAGCTCGCGTCGCGTGAGCATGGCGCTGATGGGCATCAGGCCGCCGCCGAGGTGCTTCGCGAGCAGCGCGATGTCCGGGCGCCGGGGCCAGCGCTCCGAAGCCAAAAAGCCCTGTCCCGCGCGTCCGAGACCGGTTTGTACTTCATCGGCCACCAAGAGCGTGCCGTGCTTTTTGGTCAACTCACACAGCGCTTCGATATATCCTCGAGGTAACGCGCGAACGCCACCTTCACCTTGAATCGGCTCGACGACGACACAGGCGACGTCTTCCGCCCGCAGGGCGCTGCGTAGCGCGTCCACGTCGCCGAACTCGAGATGCGCTGCGCCCTCGACGAACGGAGCGAAGGGATCTCTCAGGTAGCCTGGGGACATCAGGCTCACGCTGCCGTAGGAGCAGCCATGGTAGCCGCCCGTCAGCGCCAAGAGCTTGGGCCGCTTCGTGAGCGCCCGCGAGAGCTTGAGCGCCGCCTCCACGGCGTCACTACCGGTGCAACCGAAGAACGCGTTGTCGTAGCCGGTGCGCTCAGCGAGGCGCCGCGCGAGGCGCCCCGCAAACGGATTGACCCGCGCGGGGTACCAGGAGGGCGCGTCGCTCTCCAGGTATTCACGCATGGCCTGAATGATGGGCGCTGGCTTGTGGCCAAAGGCCTGGGTGCCGTGGAGATCTTCGATCCAGTCCGACTTGGCCGTGGCGATGCGGCCCTCTTCCGTGCGGATCACCTTGAGCGGCTCTCCCGCCAAGGCGGCGCGCTCGGAGATCAGCGGGTTGATGAAGTCACGGTACTCATCGAAGCCGTGGCGCAGGAGGTCCTTGTAGTCTTCCATCGGGGGCTCGGGTGAGGGTTGATTCAGCCTCTTACAGTGCGCCGTCCACGACGAGCTTCGCGCCGTGCATCAGCTGGTTTTCATCGCTCAACAAGAATACGCACAGCTCCGCCAGCTCCTGCGTGGTGCCAAAGCGTCCGAGGGCGCACTGTTCGAGGTACTCCTTCTTGCGGTGGAGCGGCAGCGCCTGTCCCATGCCGGTCTCGAGCAGCCCCGGCGCGAGCAAGTTGACCTGCACGTTGTAGCGCCCGACCTCACGCGCGAGCGCTTCGGTGAAACCGCGCAGCGCGGCTTTACTCGCGGCGTAGTGCACCGGGGCTTCGATCACCCGCTCCGAAGCGAAGTTACCGATGTTCAAGATGTGGCCGCGCTTCTGCTTGATCATGTGGCGCAGCACCGCGCGGCTCATCAGGTAGGCGCCCTTGACGTTGACGTCCATCACGAGGTCCCAATCGGCTTCATCGAGCAGCGCGATGGGCAGCACCTGGGTGATGCCGGCGTTGTTCACCAACACGTCGATGCCTTGCCAGTCAGTTACCAGCTCCTTGATCACGCGCTGCACGTGCGCGGAGTCTGCGACGGAGCCCTTGAACACCCGCGGCTCGCTCCCCAGCGCTGCGATCGCGTTGCGAGCGTCCTCTGCGTCTTGGTCGTCTTCGGAGTAGGTGAAGGCGACGCGTGCGCCTTCGCGGGCCATGGCTTCGCACAGGGCGCGACCGAGGCCACGCGAGCCGCCAGTCACCAGGCAGCGCTTGCCAGCCAGGCGCTCAGCCACCGTGCGCCCCTGGCTGGATCAGCGGCAGTCGGCGACCTCCGTCGCGTTGCCAGTCCTTCGGCTGCTGCATGAAGCGGCTCTCTTTTTCGCGGTACAGGATGTTGTAGTTACACACGGGGATGCTGCTGCCGTCGGCGTAGCAGTTGCTGTCGCAGCACTGCTTCACGCGTTCGACGTCGAAGGTCTCTTCATCCATATGGGAATGGACGTACACCGCCTTGGCGGCGCGCTCGCTGATGCGCAGCGCCTCCTCCGCGCTGAGCGGCTTCTTGGGGAACAACCGACGCAAGAGCGACTCCAGCAGGTTCAAGGCGCGATCCGCTTCGGCGCCAGACAGTGAGGGGACATCGCTCCTCTCCCCCAAACCAGTCTCCCCGCCCACCCACAGCTGATTGATGGCGTCCTTGAGCGCTTGCTCGAGGCGCGGGGTCGGCTCGAGATACAGATGATCGCGCAGGCAGTCGACCAACGTTTCGCGCGGCATGAAGCGGGTGAAGGGCAGCGGAGGACCTCCGTCTGGATCCACGAGGAGATACGCGATCTGATAGCAGAGCGGATGCGCGCAGGGCGAGGGCACGAAGTCGCTGCGGCGGAGCAAGCCGCCCGTGGTCTCCTGGATGCGATCGAGCACCTCGACCATCGAGATCCGCCCGCTGCGGTCGAAGTCGACGCCGCTCTGTCCGGTATAGGTAATCGTGTGCACTTCCAGGTGGCGCACGTTGGGCTGGCTCAAGCCGAGCTCGATGATGCGACCGATCTCGTGGTCGTTGTAGCCCTTCGTCATCACTGGGATCAGCGTCGTGTCCACGTCGTACTCAGCCAACAGGCGCAAGCACTCGAGCTTCAGCTCCACCAGGTTCGCGCCTTGGAGGGCGTAGTCGGCGTGCTTCTCGAAGGAGTCGAAAGACAGGGCGATGCGTACGCCGAGCTTCGCCAGTCGTTCGAGCAGCGCGCGATCCTTCACCAAGCGAATGCCGTTGGTGCACACGCTCACGCGGTGGATACCGAGCGCCTGACACCGCTCGACGATGTCTGCGATCTGCGGG
>JACKEB010000029.1 GCA_020633205.1 Polyangiaceae bacterium | reverse complement strand
AGGGATTTGCTCTCCCCCGGCTACCTCACGAGCGGCGTCTTCAGCTTGGAGAAGCTTGAACGCTACCTGCGCAAGCACCTTCCAGAGAATGATTTCCGTAAGGTAAAAAACCAAATCTACGTCACGGCGGTAGACATCGATCGTGGTCAGCGCGTGCTGTTCGGTCAGGGCTACGACGCTGAGACGCCGATGAGCCAGGCCGTGGCTGCGTCATGTTGCGTACCGGGGTTGTTTCGGCCGTATCCGATCCGCGGCACCTATCACTTGGATGGCGAGGTCGTGAGAACGCTCAGCGCAGACGTGGCCGTGGCTGCGGGAGCGGACGTCGTGATCATCTCCAACATCTACCGCCCTGCAGATGCGAGCAACGAGCCGCGAAGCGTTGCTCGTCGCGGGCCGCTCAAGGTGATGAACCAGACGCTGAACATTGTCCTTACGGAAAAAGAGCGTCGAGGCGTCGATCTGTACTCGATCTCGAACCCTGGAGTTCGCTTCATCGATATCGCGCCGGACATCGGGATGTTTGGCTACCTGAACCGGTTCGCCGCGCGCTCCTTGGTGATGCGTGGCTACCGCAGCGCCCTGAGAGCGCTGGCTCAGGCGAAGGCGCAGGGCGTGTTCGATGTCGACCGAATGGCGTCCGCGTCGCGCTTGAACTAGGCTTGCGGGCGAATGTTGGGGGGAGCGTGAGCAGGGGGGCGAGGGCGCCGGACGATCGCCAGGTCCGTTCTCCGCGTGCGCCGTTTGCTGACTGGCCCTATCACTTCGAGTTTCGCGGAGTGGCGCTTGCCTGGATCTGCCTCGAGCCAAAGCTCATCGTCACTCAGACGTACATTGAGACGGCCGACGTGCGGGGCGTGCACCAAATCCAAGACTGGCTCGACGACCTGGGGAAGACCAGCTTCGTCGCCAAGGGAGAGCGCCCTGTGTTGCTGCACGACTTTCGTTCGGTGGTCCGCGCGTCCAGCGGCGTGCGGGAGGCTTGGCTCGAGCGATCACGTCGCTCGGACAATCCGTATGAGGGGTCCACTGGGTACTGCGCGCTGAATATTGGCGTCTTGGGACGCGTGATGGCGAACACCGTCGCGCTCGCGCTGCAGCTGACCACCCAGAGCAACATCAACTTCATCGACGATCCTGCTAGCATCCTCAGGAAGTACCGAGTTTCAACGCCAACGCCAGACGCGGTCGGCGCGCTGCGCTAGCGTCGGCCGAAGACAGCGCTGCCGTGCGGCAATAGATCAGCGGACAATGATCGCGCAATCGAAGCCATCCAGGCGAGTCTTCGGCCCTGGTGTAGCGCCTTCCGGCGCGAGCGCGCCGAAGGTCCACACGGATCGCTTGAGCGGAGCCGCGTAGCCGTAGTCAACGCGGAGCACATCTGTCTTGCCCACGCCGGAGGCGACGGCCTTGGTCCACGCGTCGAAGAAGGCGCATCCGGGTTCGCCTGCGACCCGAACTCCACCGCCGCTGCGCTCGTTCCCGTGGGTGCCGCTTGCGTCCATGCGCACCACATATTGCTTGTTCTCAGTCGCTTCCCCCGGGAGTTGCCCACCTCGGGGCTGTCCGAAGACGAACTCCATGAAGCCGTCCCCCGTCAGGTCGACGAAGCCGCCCTTCACCGGTTGAGCGTGAACCTCGAGCAACGCCGCTTCTTTGTGCCACTTCAGCGCGCGCGTTTTTGCGCTCGGAAATGAATCCGTGGGCGACGCCTGGTGCTTCACTTCCACATCCTTGGTCGGAGCAGGTGGGGGGGGAGAGGGTGCTACACTCGCGCTTGCTGGCGCAGGAGAGCCTCCGGGGCGCACCACCAGCAGGACGGTGACGATGGTTGCGGCGACGAGGACCATCGCGACGATTGCGACCACGCGCTTCTTTGCTTGGGCCTGAGTCGCTGCGCGCCGCACACGGAGTGATGGTGCGAGCTGCGACACCGACTGCAATTCGGGCAGCGCACCGAGCGAGGCGCCACAACGAGGACAACGCCCTGAAGCGCTGCCAACCGGCGTTCCGCAGCTGTTGCAGTGAGTCGCTACAGGAAGGGTCATGGCAGTTGGAAATCCTCGACGACTTCGCTGATCTTGTAGCCGTCGCTGCTGGGTCGGAGCAGGAAGTAGATCTCGTCAGCAAAGATGCGCGTTCGGCCACTGCGGGTGATTGCAAGCTTCACCTTGACGAGCACCGAGTCTTCCGGAACCGCGAGAGGGAAACGCCGGCGACCCCCGAGCTGCTTGAGATCAGAGCCTCGGTACGTCTCCATGTCCCGTTCACGGAACAGCGGAGAGCCGGCGAGGCCAGCGTAGTCCAACGTCGCGAATCGCTGACGCCAGAAGGCTGCGACCGGAAGGCGCGCGCCCGAGCTCAGCTGGATCAACGCGTTGTCTCCCAGCTCCGCTTCGAGATCTTCCGTCGACTCCGTCACCACGGCGCGGAAGAAGCGCCGCACCGCCTCGCGCCCTTGAGCAGGGTCCGCGGGTGTGTTCAAGACGATCACGCCCGAGCTGGTGTCTGCCTTTTCCTGACTCGGGGGTAGCTCGCTCACCGGATCGACCGAGACGCCAGCCGGGTGCCGCTCGGCATCCTCGTCAAAGCTGGTGACACTCTCGAACTGCGGCGGGCCGGCGCTCGCGCAGCCACCAAGGCACAAGCCCACGGTGAACGCGCAGAGACCCAGCGTCGAAGTGCGTCTCGGAGATGTAAGCCGGATTTCCAGCGAGCGGATCACCGCGCCATACTACTACAGCGGTTCTTGCTCGGGGTCCTCTGTGCGCGACAAGGTCAGGATGGTGTCCTCGGCCACCCGCTCCCAGCGCTCTGGTAGGTCGGGGGCGCCTGAGCTGACGACGTAGAACCGTGTCGACTCGATCGCCGGAATGCCGCCCGAGGTGAGGCGGTCTTCACCAAACAGTTCCTCCACCTCGGCCTTGCCCTCGATGCGGCGAAGTCCCATGCCGTCGCCCCGGTGAACCGCGAACAGCTGCTCGCCGTTCGTCAGAAGCAGATCTCCGCGCTTCTCTGGCTCGCCGACTTCTGCTGTGAGGCGATCGACCAGCGCGATGGCTGAACGCAGCGCAGCGCGGACGTGCTCCGGGTTCACCCACTCGTCATCCAAGTGACCAGCGTCATGCAGGAACGACAAGAAGAGGTAGAAGAAGCACTCGCTATCGGTGTCGCCACGCACGTTCCTACGCAAGAACTCAGGCTGCGATTCGAGCATTCGCTCACGCACACGATCGAAGCCGGCGATCGTCCCTGTCTGCGCCATCAGCCACTGGCGATAGCGGAACGGGTGAGTATTTTCCGTGCGGAGATTTCCGATCGTGGGCATGCGGACGTGCCCAATGAGCACGTCGCTCTTGACCCCGTGAGTGACCTCCATCAAGTCGATGACTGGGCGCTCATCGAGGGGACGCCGGCGAAGTAGCACCTCTCCCGATTGATAGAAGCCAATACCCCAGCCAAGTGGCTGCCCCTTGGGAGCCTCGACTCGCAGTACGGCTGGTGTGAGCTCGAGGATTCGAGCACCCAGATCCTGGCGATTGCCGATGAAGCCGAACATCCTCATCGTGACCTCCTTGCGTGGCGCGCATGGAACTGCGCTGCCGCTCTGCGTATCACGCTGCGAGACATTCGCTCTGCAGCTCCGCGGGAGAATGGTTGTTCATTGCGCGCTCCGAGCGCGACGTCGATTGAATTGGCCCCTGCACGAAATCTGCCAACGCCAAATCTGACAGCAACGGATCTCACCGCGCTCCACACGCGAGCATCCCTTGAGGCGGTGCACTGCGCGAGAGTGTTGGGTTGCTGCATGGGTCGTGACATGTATAAGCCTACGCGAAGAGTTGGCATCGCGCACCTTCGGCTGCGTACTCCATGTGCTTCGGTCAACGCCGCCTCGGGGGCATGGCGTGACTGTGATCCGGGAGTCATGGCGCCAGTTGCCTCCGAGGCGCAGCCGAGCGGTTGTTCAGCCGTTCGCGCCAGACGCGTTCGGGTTTGTGTTCCACCCAGGTGCGAGTGGAGGATCGCCGCTCCCGGGAGCGAATGCCGTTCGACGGTCCGTGTTAACGACATGCTTGTATTGACGTCTGGACGCGCGTTTCGATGCGCGAGCGCTGACTTCTGCTGCGTTGACTCTTGCTGCGTTGACTTTTGCTGGGCTGACTTCTGCTGCGCTTGTGATCCACAACGGTCGACTGCATTCTGCCGTTACAGCTCAAGCGTTACTTTAAGGGTGCCTCTCGCGCTGAGTCGCCAACCACCCACTGTGAAGTGCCGCTACGTAGTCTTCGCTCGCAGTGCCCGTGTTGCACCCGAGTGTCACCCCCCGACAGAGTGTCACCCAACGTGCGCTCGCACCGTCCCCCGTGTCGGCTATGGTCGCTTTACCGCATGACGCCTGAAGAGCTGAAAGAAGCGTTGCTCGGGGTGATGGAGCAGAAGGACCACTGGGCGTGGACTGGTTTCACTCGGGGCTTGGTGCCGAAGGCGTTGCTCCACTTGCACTTGGAACAGGAGTACGCGACCTATGTGCGCGACTTTCCGGTGTTGGTTGCGCGAGCCTACGTCGTCTGCCCCTTGCCTGAAGTGCGCCGTGAGCTGATCGAGAACGTCTTTGAAGAGGAGACTGGAGGGCTGTCGGCCGGGCGTCCACATCCCGAGCTGTTCTTGGAGTACCCACGTGGTCTCGGGATGGACCTCGCGCGCTTCGCGAACGTCGAGCTCATACCCGGCGCGAAGCGTTTTCGTGCGGCAATAGATCAAGCGACCTTGGGGCAACCGTGGGAGGTTGCCGCCGCCGCTACCACGCTCTTCCTGGAAGGGACTTGCTACGAGCGCGGAGAACTTGACCCGAACGCTCCCAAGCGGCCCCAGGCGCCCCTCGAGGAGCACCCTCTAGTGAAGCACTACGGACTGCCCCTCGAGCGTTTGGCGCTGACTCGTGCGCACCGTCAGGTAGAGGGTAGCCATCGAGCGGCGGCGTGGCGTTGCTTGCTGGACTATGGGGCTCCAGAGACTTTCCCCGCGGTAGTGCAGCACATGCAGTCTACTCTCGAGGCTTGGCTCGCCTACCGCGACGAGGTCGCCCACGAGTGTGGGCTACGTCGGGGCGCCACAGGCGAACCTTACCTCGCGGAAATCCGAGCGCCTCAGGGCGCATGAGCTGGTCCAGCGCCTCAGGGCGCGTGAGTTGCTCCCGCGCGTCAGCGGCTCGCGCGCCTCACGGTGCGAGGCGATGCAACATGCGAGGGAAGGGGATGGTCTCCCGCACGTGGGGCAGGCCGCACAGCCAAGCGACGGTACGCTCGATCCCCAGGCCGAACCCCGCGTGAGGGAAGCTTCCGTACCGGCGCAAGTCTAGGTACCACTCGAAGGCTTCCTTCGGCAGCTGGTGGTGGTCGATCATCTGCTCGAGGCGCTCGAGGCCATCTTCACGTTGGCCACCTCCGATGATCTCGCCGTAGCCCTCGGGCGCGAGCACATCCATACACAAGGACAGCTCCGGATTTGCCGGGTCCTGTTTCATGTAAAACGCCTTGAGCGCGGCCGGGTAGCGGTGGACGATCACCGGGCGATCGAACTTCGAGGAGATCACGGTTTCCTCGTCGGCGCCGAAGTCGTCACCGAACTTCGCGTCATGTCCCTCCGCACGCAGTATCTCGATCGCTTCCGCGTAGGTGATCCGGGGAAAGGGCGCCTTGATCGACTCTAGCTTGCTGATGTCTCGCTCGAGGGTCTCGAGCTCCGGCCGCCGAGTCTCCAGCACATGACTGGCGATGAAGCAGAGGAAATCCTCCGCCAGCTGCATGTCTCCCTCGAGATCCATGAACGCGACCTCCGGTTCCACCATCCAGAACTCCGCAAGATGCCTGCGCGTCTTGCTTTTTTCTGCGCGGAAAGTTGGACCGAAGCAGTAGGCCTTGCCCACCGCAGCCGCCGCGGCTTCCATGTACAGCTGGCCGCTCTGGGTCAGGTAAGCGGGCTGGCCGTGGTAGTCCGTCTCGAAGAGCGTGCTCGTACCTTCACAGGCGTTGGGTGTGAAAATTGGCGCATCGACCAACGTGAAGTCTCGCGAGTCGAAGAAGTTGCGCACGGCCTGAATGATGGCGTGGCGCACGCGTAGGATTGCGTGCTGTCGCGTCGAGCGGAGCCACAGGTGTCGGTGGTCCATCAGGAAGTCGGTGCCATGGGCCTTCGGGCTGATCGGGAAATCGACTGCGCCACCTAGCTGAGTGACGTCCTTCACTCCGATCTCGTACACACCCTTCTGCTTCGGGTGTTCGCGTACTTCCCCGAGGATCTGAAGCGACGATTCTTGAGTCAGACCTCCGGCCATCGTGAACACCTCGGGGCTGACATCGCCTTGAAAGACCACGCATTGCACCGTGCCGCTACCGTCTCGGAGCTCGACAAAGTGCAGCTTCTTCGAGCTGCGCATGTTCTTCAACCAGCCTCGCAGGGTCACGGTCTCGCCGACGTGTTGCCCCAGATCACTCACACTCACCGCTTCGTGCGTCGTGGCGTCGCTCATGGGAACCGCGCATAGCTCAATCGGCTGCAGGTGGCGACTGGTCCTGTTGAGGCAGCGCTGCCCCGCGGCGGTCCGACGGCGGCGGCCATGGCCGCGCGGCGAACGCGAGTCGAGGCCCACGCGGCTGTGCCACAGCGAACAGCCTGATCCGGCGCCAAAGCTGCGTCGGCGGTGATACTGCGAGCCAAAGCCTGACTCGGCGCGGCAAAACACTGGAATTCAAGCAGATGGAGCACTAGCCTGGCGGGTTGCATGGGAGACGAAGCAGCCAAGATCCGTTCCAGCTTTGGTGGGCAAGGGGCGAGAGGTGCGGGCCGTTGGGTAGCCTTGGCGGTACTCGCCTGGAGCGTTGCCGGCTGCGGCGCCGTCTACCCGGAACTCTCGGCTCCACTGCGGCCCCCGCCCGCGGGGCGAGATTTGTCTCCGCCTCCACCGGATGACTTGCTGTTCCTCGGCTTCAAGCAGGCGCGCATCCCCACTACGACGCGCGACGGCCGCAAGTGGGACAAGCTTGGCGGTTCCGCGCCGGATCCCTACGCGATCCTGTTTCTGAACGACAAAGAGCTGTTCCGCACTCCGGTCCAGAGCAACACCGTCAGCCCAACCTGGCCGAACCAAAAGAAGGCCAACTATCGCATCCCCTCGGGAGGGCGCTTGCGGGTGGAGGTTTGGGACTCCAACCCGGTGAACAACCACCCGATCTGCGTGAAGAAGCTGATGAGCTTGAAGGAGGACGCCTACCAGGGTGAGGTCTCCTTCGACTGCGCCAGCGGTGCCCAGGTCACGCTCCGCGTTGAGCCAGCCCACGCGAAGATCGGCCTCGGGTTCTATTATGAGCTGCGGACCGAGGACATCTTCGTGAGTCGCGTGATTGCGGAGTCGCCTGCGGGTCGCGCCGGCATCGCGAAGGGCGATGAGGTGCTCGAGATCCAGGACAAGGCCGTGAAGAGCTTCGAAGACGGCGAAGCTCAGAGCCTGGTGAACGCCAACGCGTCCATGGGTGTCAAACTGAAGCTGCGCAAGCCCACGGGTGACGTGAAGACCGTGACGGTAAAAAACGGCCCGATCTACCCCGTGGACAGTGATGGCGTGGCCATCGATTGAGCGGCGCCGGACGTTGCCTCGCTGAGTCCAGCGCACTAGGAGGTACTCATGTCTGCATGGCCTCCTCAACACCTCACGACCGAGGCGCGCTGCCTGTTTCTCACCCGCTCTGCTCACGAAGCGTTCAGTGTGCGCGGGCCGGATCGCAAGTCGTGGTTGAATGGTCTGCTGACCAACAACGTGACGAAGGTGCGTTCAGGTCAGGCGGGTTGGGGGCTCGCGCTGACCAAACAGGGCAAGATCCAGAGCGAGCTGTGGTTGGTCGAACGAGGTGAGGAGCTGTTGGTCTTTGCGCCTCCAGGACAGGCAGCGGGCCTGGTCGAGCTCCTCGACCGATTCCTGATCATGGAGGACGCCGAACTCGACCTGGCTCCCAGTCAGCGCTTGGTCGTACTCGTTGGCCCTGACGCTGAGCCTCAGGCGGCTGCGTTGGCGCGGGACGAGTCAGGCGTAGCTTGGGGCGTCTTCGACGTGACGGGCTTTGGTGGCGCGTTGATCGCGGTGAACGAAGCGGAGGTTGCAGCGACTGAGGCGCGTTTCCGTGATGCAGGCGCCGCAGCGCTCGACGAAGCCGCTTGGAGCGTGCTGCGCGCCGAGCGCTTCCTCCCCGAGTGGGGGATCGACTACGCCCTCGAGAGCAACCCTCACGAGGCAGGGATTGCGCATCGGGCTCTTGGACAAGGACCCGTGGATTGGGACAAAGGTTGCTATCTGGGGCAGGAAGTCGTCTGCATGCAGGACATGCGCGGCAAGGTCCGCCGCAGTCTGTTTCCGCTCTGGATCGACGGAACGGCGCTCCCACCTAGCGACGCGGAAGTGACCGATGCCGAAGGCCTAGCGGTGGGTCAGCTTCGCTCCCGCGTCGTCGCGCCGGGTGACCAAGGTGTGCTCGGCTTTGCGTTCCTCAAGACTGCCGCGGTGGACACCGAGCTTCAGGTCAACGGCGCCGCCGCCAAGCTGCTAGCGAGCAGCTGACTCCAGCGTCGCGGCCCCCGGGCGGCAGTGCTAGCGTGCCCGCAGGTTTTCTGATGAGCGATCGAAAAGCATTTCCGATTCACGTCCCTGAGGCCTCTCGGCGTACGGCCAGCGGGTTGCTCGTCGCTGACGGCGCGCTTGGCTTGGTCGCGGGCACTCCGCTGGTGCGCCTGGGGCGCCTACACGCCGGTGCAGCCCAGGTCTGGGCGAAGGCGGAGTTCATCAACGCCGGCGGCAGCGTCAAGGATCGTCCGGCGCTGTCTATGATCCTCGCGGCAGAGCGTGAAGGGAAGCTGAAGCAGGGCTCGAGCATCATCGAGGCGACCAGCGGCAACACGGGGATCAGTCTCGCGATGATCTCTGCGGTGCGTGGTTATCGCTGCGTGTTGGTGATGCCCGAGGACATGAGCCTGGAGCGCCGCTACATCCTGCGCGCGTATGGTGCGGAAATCGTGCTGACCGCCGCGCAGGACGGCATGGCCGGTGCGGTGAAGCGCTCCCAGGAGCTGATGAAGTCGACTCCCGACGCGTTCATGCCCAGTCAGTTCTCGAACCCGGCGAATCCCATGGCTCACGCACGGGGCACGGCGCTTGAAATTATCGAGCAGCTCGATGGAGACGTGGCTGCGTTCGTGGCTGGAGTCGGCACCGGAGGAACCATCACCGGGGTCGGTGCCGTGTTGAAACAGAAGGTCGGCGAGCAGGTGAAGCTTGTCGCAGTGGAGCCGGCCGCGAGTGCCGTGCTGAGTGGCAAGCGCCCCGGGATGCACGGTATCCAGGGCTTGGGCGCTGGCTTCGTGCCGGAGATCCTCGAGCGCGAACTGATCGACGAGGTGATCGGCGTCACCGACGTGACCGCTGAGAGGATGGTGCGTCGCTTGGCTCGCGAAGAAGGCTTGCTCGTCGGGCCCTCATCAGGGGCCAACGTCGCCGCGGCGATCGAGGTCGCGAGTAAGCTGGAAAGTGGGAACGTGGTCACCGTGCTCTGCGACTCGGGGGAGCGCTACCTGTTCTGAGTGGTATTGCGAAGCAGGCAGAGCGCTCCGCCAACAGTCAAAGCGCCGTTCCCAGCGCCAGATTTTATGGGGGGGAGGCGCGCCGGTTTGGGCGCCCGGGACGCAACCACGAACAGCTGTGCTAGAGCACGCCCCAATGTCCCGTGGTTTCGAGCTCCCCCCTGGCGTGCCCCTCGCGGAGCAGCGTGGCGATATGTTCGCTGTGCTGGTGGCCGTGATGCGGCGCCTGTTGGCGGACGATGGCTGTCCCTGGGATCGGGAGCAGTCGCCAGAGTCCCTGCGGGACTACGTGCTTGAAGAGGCGTGTGAGGTCATCGACGCCATTGACGGCGGCGACCGCGAGGAGCTCTGCGAGGAACTCGGCGACCTCGCGTTTCAGGTCGTTTTCCTTGCGGAACTGGCTCGGCGGGAAGGGGCTTTTGGCCCCGACGACGCCCTGCTAGGGATCTGTCAGAAGCTCGTGCGCCGCCATCCCCACGTATTTGAGGAGGCCGCGATCGACGGGTCTGACCCCGACGCCCGGGCTCGCATCTCGCGGCGCTGGGAAGAAATCAAGCGCGAGGAGAAGGGCTGGAGGCCCCTCCTCGCGGGGGTGCCTCGTTCGCTACCCGCTTTGAGGCGCGCGAACTCCATCTCGACGAAGGTTGCTCAGGTGGGCTTCGACTGGCCAGACGCTGCCGGGTCGCGAGCCAAGGTGAACGAAGAGCTCGCAGAGCTCGACGAAGCGCTGGCTCGAGAGGACCTCGATGAAGCGGAAGCCGAGCTGGGGGACGTGCTGTTTGCCTTGGTCAACCTAGCGAGGCATCGCGGGGTCGACCCGGAGCGCGCCCTGCGGCGCACCTGCGATAAGTTTCAGGGGCGCTTCGCGTTCGTAGAGGACACCGTGCGGAATCAGCACGGCGACTGGCCGCGGGACGAGCGTGGCAAACCAACGACTGGCCTGCCCCTCGCTGAGCTCGATAGCTACTGGGACGACGCAAAAGCGCGCGAGCGCAAGAAAGACTGAAAGAGCATGAGCGCTGAACTGCATCCCGTTGCGCGTTTCCCCGAGGAGTGGAAGGAAGTGCTGCAGAGCCTCGGTGAGAAGCCGTATCGCGCGGGACAGGTGTTTCGCTGGATCCACCAACGCGGCGTGATGGATCCCGAACAGATGACGGATCTCGGCAAGTCGCTGCGCGCGCGCCTCTCCGATGCCGGGTTGGCGGATCCCTTTCGGGTTGCAGAGGTCCTGCGCTCGAAAGATGGGACGCGCAAGCTGCTGCTGGAGCTCGACGGAGGCGGGCGTGTCGAGTGCGTGCTGATCCCCATGACGCGCGATGCGGCGCCAGGCGATAGCGGCGTCGAGGACGCCGACGCCGCAGCTGCGAGCTTTGATCCAGACGACCAAGCAGCGCCGCGGGAGCGCGTCACGCTGTGTATCTCGACCCAGTATGGATGCGCCATGGGCTGCGTGTTTTGCGCTAGCGGTCAGGCGGGCCTTCAACGCGGGTTGCGCGCCGACGAAATCGTCGCGCAAGTGCTGGTAGCGAAGCGCTATCTCGAACCAGACGAAGATCTGCGAAACCTGGTGTTTATGGGCATGGGCGAGCCACTGCACCACTACGAGCAGACGCAGCGCGCCATCCAGCTCATCACGCATCCCGACGGCTTGGGCATGAGCCCTCGGCGTATCACCGTGAGCAGCGTCGGCCTGGTCCCAGGGATCCGGAAGCTGGGGGAGGATTTTGGCGGCAAGGTGGGGCTGGCAATCAGCTTGCACGCGCCCGACAACGAAACTCGAAGTCGCATCTTGCCGATGAACCAGCGTTACCCCGTGGAAGAGCTAGTTCGCGCGCTGCACGATTACCCGCTGCCCGTGCGACGCAGGATCACCATCGAGTACACCTTGATCGACGGCGTCAACGACAGCTCCGCTCACTGCGACCGCCTGATCGACTTGCTCGCGGGGCTGAGAGTCAAAGTGAACTTGATCCCCATGAATCCGATCTCGGCTTCCGAACTCAAGGCTCCGAGTAGCGCGCGCGTGTCTGCGTTTCGCGAGCGCTTGGCGGACGCTGGTGTCAGCTGCTTCGTCCGGGTGAGACGTGGGGATGACGTTGACGCGGCCTGTGGTCAGCTCGCCCTGCATGGCGAACCCATCAAGCTGCGGAAGAAGTTCGAGGGTACAGAGTAGCTCCCTCACCCCCCGAAATCCCCGAAGGGACCGTCGAATGTCTCGATAGGACTAGGGTGTGCGCCTTCCCTGGGCAAACCCCTCGTCTCCGCTATCCTCGGGTCATGAGCGAAAAGGATGTGGTGACTCGCGCGCGCGAGTGGATGGCCCAGGACCCAAGCGCTGCAGATCGTGACGAACTCGCGGCGCTGATCGCCGAGGACAAACGTGAGGAACTCGAGGAGCGGATGGGCGCTGAGCTCGAGTTCGGCACCGCCGGGCTCCGCGGGATCGTGGGCGCAGGCCGCTCCCGCATGAATCTGGCGAACGTGATCCGGACGACGCGCGGTCTGGCCGACTACCTGCTCGCGCGGATCCCGGACGCGAAGACGCTCCCGGTGGTGATTGGGCGCGATGGGAGACTCTCGAGCGCCGAGTTCATGAACGCCACTCAGCAGGTGCTCGAGGCGGCGCGTATACCGGTACGCTACTTCGAGGCGCCCGTGCCGACGCCCATCGTGGCCTATGCCGCGCGGCAACTCTCGGCGAGCGCGGCGGTGTGCATCACGGCGAGCCACAACCCTCCAGAGTACAATGGCTACAAGGTCTACGCGGCAAACGCGGCGCAGATCGTGCCTCCGGTCGACGGGGAGATCGCGCAACGCATTGGTCGCGTCGAGTCGGCAGCGCAGGTCAAGCTCGGGGGGGCAGGGGAGCTCTCCGAAGCGATCCCGACAAGTCTAGTCGACCGCTACTTTTCCGAGCTAGACGCCTTGCGCCCGAAGGTGAACGTCGATCGGGACTTTGCGATCGTGTACACGCCGATGCACGGAGTTGGCGGCAAGTTCGTGATGCGTGGTCTCGAGCAGACAGGCTTTCGTCGCGTGCACGCCGTCGCAGAGCAGTTCGAGCCCGATGGGCATTTCCCTACGGTTAAGTTTCCGAACCCGGAAGAGAAAGGCGCGTTGGACCTCTCTCTGGCATTAGCCGCCGAGTGTGATGCAGAGCTGATCCTGGCGAATGACCCCGACGCGGATCGCTTGGCGGTCTGCGTGAAGACCTCAACCGGGCGCTGGGTCCAGCTGACCGGCAACCAAATCGGTGTGTTACTGGCGGATTTCATGCTGGCCGCGTCCGCCACTACGCCGCGTCGCATGGTGATATCCAGCATCGTCTCGAGCCCGATGCTCGGTGAACTGGCGAAGCACTACGATGCGCACTGGGATCAGACTCTCACTGGCTTCAAGTGGATCTGGAACGCTGCGATGGACCTCGAGGCAAAGGGCGGCGTGAGCTACGTCTTCGGCTTCGAGGAGGCGATCGGGTACTCCGCCGGACATCTCGTACGGGACAAGGACGGCATCAGCGCGGCGGTGCTCTTCGCTGAGCTGACCGCGGCCCTCAGAGCCCAGGGCTCCAGCGTGGTTGAGCGCTTGCACCAGCTGTATCGAGACCACGGCCTCTGGGTCAGTACCCAGAAGAGCATCACCATGCCTGGGGCAGACGGTGCTCAAGCGATCGCGTCCGCGATGGAGCGACTTCGAGCGAACGCTCCGAAGCAGGTCGGAGACGTCGAGGTACTGAGCGTCACCGATTACCAACAGGGCGCTGCGGAGCGACCGCGCTGGTTGGCGAAGTCGAATCTCGTGGCGATCGAGCTCGCGGCGGGGCGGATTCTGGTGCGGCCCAGTGGGACCGAGCCCAAGCTGAAGATCTACGTCGACTTGTGTCAGCGATTGGACGCGGAGCAATCCGTGACCGGCGCCGAAGACGACCTCGCTGCGCGCGCGGCGGCGGTCGCTGAGGACGTCGGGAAGCTGCTCGCTTTGAGCTGACGCTGGACGCTAGGCGTCCCTCAGTCGGTGTCGAAGGGGATCACCTCGCTGGACTCGAGGTGAGGGATCCCCGCCTGCAACGCTGCGTAGATCGGCTCTTGGCTTCCCACCACGCTGATCAATAGATCTTTTGGGGTGAGGCGGCGCAGGCTCTGGTTCGCTTGCTCGAGCGTCACCCCGGCGACGCGCTTGGTGTACTCAGTGTGGTAGCCGCCTGGCAGCCCGTAGAGTTCCATGTCCAGCAGCTGCCCTACGCGCTTCGAGGCGCTGTCCACGGCGAATGCGTGGGAGCGCACAAGGTACGCTTTGACCCAATCGAGCTCCTCCTGGGTGATCCCCCCGGAAACCCAGGCTTCGAACAGCTCCAGCTCCAGCTGGACACATGCGACAGCGTCCTCCGCCTTGGGGAACGTCCACATGCTGAAGCTGCGGCGTCGACGGTCCACCGGTAGGCTGGCGTATGCGCCGTAGGACCACCCACGTTTGCCGCGGACTTCTTGGGTGAGGCGCGACGTAAAGGTGCCCCCAAAGACGGTGTTCGCGACGTGGAGCGGGATGTGATCCGGATCGTGGGGGTGACTACCGAGGCAGCCGATCAGGATCTGAGTTTGGCTGCGCTCTGGCTTGTCAACGAACACCAGGTGACGTCCGGGGCGCTGTGTGGGTTCGGGCGTTGGGTCATCGAGCACGTGTCCGCGGGGCAATGCCGCGGTCAGGCGCTCCGCGAAGGCGTTGGCCCGCGCCTCGTCGATGTCGCCGGCCACTGCGAGCACGAGGTTCTCCGGGCAGAACAGCTCCCGGTAGCGCTGCTCCAGGTCCTTGAGCTCGATGGCCGCCAGTGTCGCCTTGGTTCCGCCAGTAGGTCGCGCGTAGGGGTGGCCCGCGAAAAGGCGGCGAGCAAACCAGCGCCGCGCGAGGCTGCGGTCGCTGTCGAGCACCTCCACCAGTTCGCTCAGCGCTTCACGCTTCAAGCGCTCGAACTCCTCGGCGTCCAGGCCCGGCTTCAACACCACGTCTGCCAGCACGTCGAGGAATGCATCCAGGTTTCGTGAGATGGTAGTGCCGTGCACACCTGAGGTGCTTTGCCCGACGTCGACCCAAATCGCGGCCCCGAGGCGATCGATGCGCTCATCCAAGGCGCGTGGCGTGGCGCCTCCGCCGGTCCGCCGCATCAAACGGAACAGCAGGCGGGTCAGGCCTTCTTTTCCCGGCGGATCCACTACCGAGCCGATCCGGAGAGCGAGGGAGCAGTGAACCAAGGGCAGAGCCGTGTCGGACTCGAGGAGGACCGGGATCACGCAGCCTCCTGACCATCGCGGCTCGGCCTGACCAGGACCACGGAGCGCTGCTCTGGGCGCAAGTAGCGCCGAGCTGCGCGGAGCAGATCGCTGGGTGTCACTCGCTGCATCGCTTCCAGGCGCTCGAAGGCAGCTCCTGGTCTACCGAGAACCGTCTCATAAAAACCGATGGTGCTGGCGCGGCCGTCCACGTTCTCGAGCCCACCCAGGAGCCCGAGTTCCATACGCGCGCAAGCGCGCTCCAGCTCGGCGGTGGGAACCGGCTCTCGAGACAGCTTCTCGAGTTCCTCATCGATGACCTCCAGAAGCTGTTCCGCGCGGACACTGTCTCGACCCGAGGCGTACACCTCGATCAGGCCTGGATCGCGGAACGGACCGAGAAACGTGCGGACCTCGCTCGCTAGCTCCATCTCGGTGATCAGTCGGTTGTAGAGGCGGCTAGCCCGTCCACCGGAGAGGACTTCGTTCAGCACCGCGAGCGCAGGGTGATCGTAGTCTCCCAAGGCCGGCGCGTGATAGGCGACCGCCACTTTTTGCGTCGACGTCGGCTGCGTCAGTTCGACCCTTCGCTCCGACGTCTGTGCGGGCTCCGGCCAGCTGTCTTCCACGGGGAGCTCGAACGGCGCGAGTCCGGCGTAGGCATCGACCATCTGCTTCAACAGCTCTGTTGGCGCTACGTCACCAACCACGACGACGCAGGCGTTGTTGGGGGCGTAGTACGCCTCGTAGAAGGCGCGACAGTCTTCGGTGGTGAAGCCCTCGATGTCCGCCATCCAGCCGATGGTCGGGTGGTGATACGGGTGCTTCGTGTATGCGGTGGCCCAGAGCACCTCGTTGATCGCACCCTCCACGTCGTCGTCGACGCGGTAGCGACGTTCGTTGGCGACGACTTCTTTTTCGCTTTCGACTTGAGGTTCCTTCAGCACCAGCGCGCCCATGCGCTCGGCTTCGAGGCGAATCACCAGAGGTAGCTGATCGCTCGGCACTGCGATGTTGTAGTGGGTCCAGTCGAGCCAGGTAGATGCGTTCGTGTCCGCCCCCGCCTCTTCCAGCCGGCGATCGAACTCGCCCTTCGGCAAGTTCTCCGTCTCGTTGAACATCAGGTGCTCGAACAAGTGAGCCAGGCCTGTCTTGCCTTCCCGCTCGTGGCGCGAACCCACACGGAACCAAGTGTGGTAGGCGACGACTGGAGCGCTGTGGTCCTCACACAGCAAGACGTCGAGCCCATTGGCCAGGCGGAAGCGCTCGATGTTCAGCTTTGGGCCGAAGTGAGCTGCGCCGAGGTAGGTCACCTGCTGGCCATTAAGGGTCGCGTTGAGTGCGTCTAGCGCGTCTCGATCCATGCTGTCTCCGGGTGCTCGGTGGCGTCGTGGCGCGTGCTGCACGCGAGCGGACGCAAGAACTCGACTCTACGAGGCGAGAGGATTCGACGGGAAGCCGAAACACGCCCTCAACGCTGCTTCAGGAGTCGAGCTTCAGGATCGCCAGGAAGGCCTCCTGAGGCACATCGACCTTGCCGAACTGCTTCATCCGGCGCTTGCCTGCCTTCTGCTTCTCCAACAGCTTGCGCTTTCGCGAGATATCGCCGCCGTAGCACTTGGCGGTGACGTCCTTGCGCAGCGCGCGCACGTTGGTCCGCGCGATGATTTTTGCCCCGATCGCCGCCTGAATGGCCACGTCGTACTGCTGACGCGGCACCAGCTCTTTCATCTTGGCAGCCAGTGCACGACCACGGTGCTGGGAAAAGGCACGGTGAACGATCACGCTCAGCGCATCCACTGGTTCGCCGTTGACCAGGATGTCCAGCTTCACCAGGTCGTCTGCGCGGTAGCCGGTGAGCTCGTAGTCCATGCTCGCATAGCCGCGAGAGGCGCTCTTTAGCTTGTCGTGGAAGTCGAGGATGACTTCGGACAAGGGCAGCTCGTAAGTCACGACGACGTGGTCCTGGGTGGCGAAGTGGATGTTCTGCTGGATCCCGCGGCGTTCCTCACACAGCGCAACGACGGCGCCAACGTACTCCGCAGGCACGTGCACAACGACCTTCATGATCGGTTCTTCGATGCTCTCGATCTCACCAACGGGAGGCATCTTCGATGGGTTGTCCACGCGTACCATCTCGCCCTTCACCTGCGCGTTGTAGACCACGGAGGGGGCAGTGGTGATCAGGTCCAAGTCGTATTCGCGCTCCAGGCGCTCCTGGATGATCTCCATGTGCAAGAGACCAAGAAAGCCGCAACGGAAGCCGAAGCCGAGGGCGTCCGAAGTATCGGGTTCGAACACGAACGACGAGTCATTCAGGTGGAGCTTGCCGAGCGCATCTCGCAGGTCTTCGTAGTCAGCGGAGTCCGTCGGGTACACGCCAGCGAATACCATCGGCTTCACTTCTTTGAAGCCTGCGAGCGGGGTGGTTGAGCCGTTGATGGCCGTCGTGATCGTGTCGCCGATTTTGCAGTCCTCGACGCTCTTCATGTTGCCTGCGAGGAACCCGACTTCACCCGGACCGAGCTCCTTCAACGAAGTGGGGTGAGGGGAGAAGCAGCCGATCTCGGTCACCTCGTACGTGCGGCCCGTTGCGAGCATTCGCACCTTCTCGCCCTTCTTCAGCATTCCATTGACGACGCGCACCATCACAACGGCGCCGCGATAGGCGTCGTACCAGCTGTCGAAGATGAGTGCCTGGAGAGGCGCGTCCGAGTCGCCTTTCGGCGGGGGGATGCGGTCGATGATCGTCTCAAGCAGCTCGGGCACCCCCACGCCGGTCTTGCCGCTCACCATCATCGCGCCGCTGCAGTCGAGGCCAATCACTTCCTCGATCTGCTCGGCGGTGCCGTCGACGTCGCTCGACGGCAGATCGATCTTGTTGAGCACCGGGATAAGCTCGAGGTCGTTTTCTAGCGCGAGGTAGACGTTTGCTACGGTCTGCGCCTGCACGCCTTGGGTTGCGTCCACGACGAGCAGAGCGCCCTCGCACGCCGCCAAGCTGCGACTGACTTCGTAGCTGAAGTCGACGTGCCCAGGCGTGTCGATCAGCTGAAGCTGGTAGGTACGGCCATCCTTTGCTTTGAAGGGAAGGCGAACGTTTTGAGCCTTGATCGTGATGCCACGCTCACGCTCGAGTTCCAGCTTGTCTAGGAACTGTTCCTTCTTCTCGCGAGCGGACAACGCACCGGTCACGTCCAGGATGCGATCTGCGAGCGTGGACTTGCCGTGATCGACGTGAGCAATGATGGAGAAGTTGCGGATGTGACTGGTGTTCGACATGACGGGAGTCGGTCTTAGGTAGGGCGCGAGCGGCTGAGCCCGCTGCAATCGCACGCTCAGCGCATCGAGTGCTGCGTCCTGTGAGGGCGAGACGCGGCGCCAGCCTGAAGCCTTCGCGCAGATGCGAGGACCAAACGCGAGGAAGGATTCGCCTCCCTAGCGCCGAACGAGTGAACGGCAAAACGGGAAAGCACTTCCGCGGTCGCTTTCATCGCACTTCTGAACGCGACGATGGCTCTGCGGTCGACTGCGGTCTTTGTGTCCTGTCTCCGCCGTACGCTGCAGAAGTCGTGAGCCGCCCGAGCGACTTCTGCCTCTTGGTGCCCTGTTTGAGATGAGGAACAGCGATGTTGCTCTTGTTCGGCGAATCACGTGGATTCGTTTCACTAGCCGCGCGTGAACCGGACGCGCTGTTTGGCTGCACGAGTGCTCGCTTGGAGGGTCACTTCTTGCTTGGCGCCGGTGCAGGAGGCGCTGGGTCAGCGAGTGTCATCTGTCCGGGCAACGCGTGCTCGTAGTGCTTCAACACCAGATCGATGCCCTCGCGAATGTAGACAGCGACCGGAACCTTCGTGCGGTCGTGTAGCAAGCGCAGTTTGTCGTTCTGCTCCGGCGTGATGTAGACCGTCGTCGAAATCTTCTTACGTGACATGGGTGGTTCCCGGCGAGGCGCTGAGCGCGGGGCGGACGCGGTCAGACGGAGTGTGCGGCGACTGCAGTTACATTAGATTCCCATACGTGTATTGTCAATCCACCACGTTTGCCGCTGCAATTGGCAAAACGCTGTTAATTCAATGGGTTAGCGCGTTGGGCTGAGGGGCCGAGTGGGCTAAGAACGTCGCGTCCGTTCAGTCTCTGCGCGCACGGGTAGGGCGGCATCCGCCGGACGGTGGGCCGAATTTCCGACACAGAAGACCACGCCAATGGAGGTGAGTGCCGCGCCGCCGTGTGGCGAGTTGGCGGTGGGACGGAGCCGCACTCACCCCCAACCCCGTATGCGAGGTCCATCCAGGCCATGGCTTGCCCAAGCCAAGCTGGTTGGTGAGTTGCAAACGGCTGCGAAGCAGGGGCGCTCACGAGATGAAGCCGCTCGCGTCTGGAGCGACTCTTGCCACGCTACGGGGGCCCGCCTACGATGCCGCACTGACACCGGCAGAACCTTGCGCGGCGTGCTAACTGCTTCATGAGCTTGATGCCATCAACACTTACTGGACCGAGGGATAAGTGAGGGGAATCGTTGTGTGTTCGCAGGGGCTGAGCTCCTGGTGGCGCCTGCGCTTGGTGCAAACGCTTGGACTCGGGTTGATGCTGGGCGGCGTAGCTGCCTGCAGTGCGTCCGTCTCCAGCGCGTCGAGCCCAGACGGAGACGGAGTTCAACGGCGCGATACCGCGATCGTTCACGAGGACTGCGACCTCGACAAAGGTCAGAAGACCGACGTCAACGGGGACGGGCGACCCGATATCACCATCGTTCGCAGCGGAGCGACGGAGGTGTGTCGAGCCGTGGATCTGAACTTCGACGGCAAGATCGACGCGTGGGTCTATCGCGACGGCTCAGGGCAGGTTCGTCGACGTGAGAGCGACTACGACCGTGACGGTCGCGTGGATGAGATCTCCACTTACCAAGGAGGCTTGCTAAAGGAGCAACAGCGAGCCACCACGCTCGGAGGAAAGCTCGATACGTGGCACTTCTTCGAGGCGGGAAAGTTGGTGCGCACGGAGCGTGACTCCGACGGGGACGCAGTGATCGATCAGTGGTGGGAGTACCCCACTCCAGACAAGCCGGAGTGCCCCTTGATCCACTCGGATGTCGATGGGGATGGCCGTCCTGACCCCGGCGCCACCGTTGATGTGTGCGCCCAGCCGGGAAGCGGTTACGTGCCGCCGGAGCGCTCGGCGCCAGGCAAGACTGGCCCCAAGTTCGAGCAGTCAGGCCAAGGTGACGTGCCGGTCGAGATGGAAAAGAAGGAAGGCGAAGGCGAGGCGCCGCCGCCCAGCGAGGAGAAGTCCCAGTGAGTGGTCGTAGCTTCCTCCTACAGCGCCGCGGCGCTCCTCGTGATTGGCTAATTGCGCTGGCTGCCGTCGCGCTGGCGAGCGGTGCCGTTGCCGCCTGTGGTGGCGGAAACGAGGCGGGTCCGCAGATGCCGACGAAGTCGGGCACGGCCGCCAACGCCAATGCCAACGCAGAAGACCAGTCCCGTTGCGACTTCAAGGGCCGCACCGATCGAGAAGTGATCGAGTCCACGGGGCCCGGCGCGCTTGTTCCCAACGTGCGGCGCGTGTTTGCGATCGTGGGGGAAGGTGAGGACCGACGCAGGGTGCTGTTGTGCCGAGAGATCGACACCAACCTGGACGGGATGAAGGATGTCGTGCGCACGTATGACGAGAAGGGCGATTCCCTACGGGAACAAGCTGACTCAGACTACGACGGGCGAATCGACACCTGGATCACCTTCGCGCGCGGGCGCATGGCCAAGGTCGAGGTCGACCGCAACGGCGACGGGCAGCCCGATGAGTTCAAGTTCTATGTGCGGGGTGACCTGAGCCGGGTTCAGCGTGACACCAACTTCGACGGTAAGCCCAACGTCTGGGAGATCTACAACCAAGGCGTACTCGAGCGCATGGGCGTCGATCTGGATCACGACGGACACGTCGACCGCTGGGATCGGGACGAAGTCGCTCGCCTCGCCGCCGAAAAGGCAGAGCGCGAGGAAGAGGAGAAGGCCGAGGCGGAGAAGAAGGCCAAAGAGGCCGAAGCTGCTGACGCTGGGGTCACCGACGCGCGCGTTAGCGCACGGAACCGCTGAACTCGAGCCGCTGCCCGGTTCGGCGCTAACAAACGCGGCGTTTGGGGTCTCGCCCACCTTTCTGAAGGGTCAACGTCCGTCGTCAGAGGGCGTTGATGCCGTCAGGGAGCTTGAGTGCCGCCTAGAAGCACGGGCGCATTGCCCCGTCAGGGAGCGCTAGTGCCTTCGCGGCCGTAGCTGTCCTCGAGGCGCACGACATCGTCGAGTTCTGGCGTCGAGACCTCGAAGACGCGCGTGTCCTCGACTGCCGCCATACGGTGAATGGTGCCGGGGGTGACGTGGAACACATCTCCCGGATTCATTCGGCGCACCTCGATGTTTGGGGGTTCTCCGACTTCGAGGTCCATCGCCCCCGTCTCCACCAGCAGGGTCTCGTCCTTGACCTTGTGGTACTGTCGGCTGAGCTTGTGACCGGCCTTGATGAAGAGGACCTTGGCCACGTAGCGATCGGTGTGAGCCCAGATCAGCTCGTGTCCCCAGGGTTTTTCTACACGGCGCATAGGGCGCCTGTATAGCACGAGGCCTCCACGGGGGAAGGCGAGGCAGTCGCCCCACGACCTCGGCGCGCTTTTCCCAACTGGCGCCGAGGCCGAGGAATCGCTAGTCACTCGGGGTCATGGCAGAAGAACGACTCCAGAAGCTGATCGCCCAGGCGGGACTCGCTTCTCGCCGTCGGGCGGAGGAACTCATCCTCGCCGGGCGAGTGCGCGTTGATGGACAGGTCGTGCAGGAGTTGGGCTTCAAGGCCGACCCCCGTGCTCAAAAGGTCGAGGTAGACGGCCAGCGTCTGGTGCCAGAGAAGCCCGTATACATCGTGATTCACAAGCCGCGTGACGTGGTCAGCACGATGCGTGATCCCGAGGGGCGGCAGACCATCGCGGAGTTCGTCCGCCGTATCGGAGCGCGGGTCGTTCCGGTTGGTCGCCTCGACTACCACACCAGCGGCGTGCTGTTGATGACCAACGATGGCGAGTTTGCGAACGCGCTCCTGCACCCTAAAAAATCCACAAAGAAAGTCTATGTGGCCAAGGTGCAGGGTGAGGTCAACGACTTCGACCTCGAGCGCTGGCGGCGTCCGATTGAAATCGACGGCAAGCGCACGCGGCCGGCAGAGGTGAAGCGCTTGCGCTGGGACAACGGCAAGACTTGGCTGGAGATCGTGCTCAAGGAGGGCAAGAATCGCCAAATTCACCGCTTGGGAGAGGCGACCGGCTTCCCCGTGATGCGCCTCGCGCGTATGTCCTTCGCGGGGATCACCGCGGAGGACCTGCGGCCTGGTGAGTGGCGCCTGCTGAACGTGAGCGAGTTGAAAGACCTCAAGCGCCAGTACGGAGTACCGCGTCGTGTGGGCCCTCAGGAGCTGCCTCAGGGCAAGCCCACGAGGAAGCCGCAAATCGGGCCCAGGCGCGGGGCAGCCACGAGCAAGCCACGTTCCCGCACGGCAACGCGAGGGGAAGCCGCTGAAGAGCAACGCGGTCGCCCGCGGACGCGCAGCGAAGCCGCGGGGCGTACTACCCGTCGTGGCGCAGACGACAGCTGGGCAGCGGAGGAGGCGCGGCCACGTCGCGGAGCCGGGGCACGCCGCGCACCCGCTGGTCAAGCAGCGAACGAGCGCAACGCAGGCAAGCGCAGTGCCGCTGGCAGTCGCAGTGCCGCTGGCAGTCGCAGTGCCGCTGGCAGTCGCAGTGCAGGCGGCGGTCGCAGTGCAGGCGGCGGTCGCAGTACAGGCGGCGGTCGCAGTGGCGCGGCCAAGCCGGCTAAGCGCGGCTCCAAGCGCTGACTGGGCCTACTTCTTCTGGGCCTCGGGGTCTTGAGTGGCCTTCGGTAGGCTCCAGTCCCAGTCAAAGAAGCCTCCGGCGAGCACGCGTGCATCTCCCAGCACCTGCTGCCCCGCGGCCGGGGCCACGCTCGTGTCATACACGATGAAATCCGGGAGCAGCGCGGGCAGCGCGTTCGTCAGCAAGTATCCCTGGGCCGACACGGCATCCAACACCAGCAAGTAGCGTTCGGGGTTTAGGGGGTGAGGTTCAACGTACAGGCACCCAACGTCTCCGCCTTCGAACTCCAGGTCGCCAAGGAAGAGCTTGTGTGTTTCCGTGCGGCTTTTTAAGTCGCCTGCTAGGCGGGCGCTAACCAGGTTGTCTCGCGCGCCTCCGATCAAGAAGAGATTGGTGCTCCTGAGCGCCGCGGTTGGAAGGTCGCGATCGGCGACGACTGGGTAAGCGAGGTCCGCGCTGCCTCGACCGTTGGCCCACGCGTTGGCAACCTCCAGGGTCGCGCGAGATGTCGCCTGACGCCGCGTGCCGTAGACGAACGTGACTGGCGACATGAACACATCGCGGATTGGACCTTCGACACCAGCGCGCTTGTGCCCTGCCGGGGTGGGGGTGTTGGGAGTCACCGCCCAACCTTCCGCGCCGCGCCGCAACTCCTGCTTCTGGGGGTCGAGTTCGAGCTCCTGCTCGGCTATGCGCGCTTTGAGCTTTGAGCCCTGCAGTCCCTTCGGCAGCGGAGGGACGAAGCGCAGCGCTTTGACACCAGTCGCTTCGAGCTCGACCTTGCCGCCTTTCACCTGCGCCTGGACCTCAGCGAGCTTGCCCGGAGTTTCGAGCTCGCTGAGCTCGAGCCAGTAGTGCTTTGCGTAGCGCAGTTGATCGCTCACGAAACGCACCCGAGCTGGCGCTTCGACTCGGCGCTTGTTGCTCAGCCATGGCCAGCCGTCGGCGCCGTCCCAGACCTCCGTCCACACGGAGTGCCCGGTCTCCGGCCACTCCTCGATCACGTCGTAGTTCAGATCCCTGAGGCGCTGGATCAGCACCTTTGAATTGTCGTGGGGAAAATCCTTCGTGCCCTGCGCAACGAACATTGGGACTTGTTGCAGGTTCTCGGCCCAGCTGGCCGGAGACCAATGGTGCATGCGCGCGTTCTCCCAGGGCCGGATCGGGCGCTTCGAGGTGTCCCGCCGGATGAAGTAGCTGTGGTAGCCACACAACGGAGAGGCAGCGCTGAACAGCTCTGGGTAGCGCACCGCCATATAGCCGGTGCCGGTTCCACCCATGCTCACCCCGGTTACGCTGACGCGGTCCGGGTCAACCGGCAGGGTCTCGAGGGCCCACTTGAGCGCCTCGAGCGTGGCGGCTTCACCTGCGTCGCGATAGAACGCGTTTCCGTGCGAATATGGAGCTAGCACGATGCCCGGTACGCGCGGTCTGTCCCCCGTGGAGTCCAGGAAGGCGCGCATCACGCTCTCCGGCGTCCCGTTGTAGCCGTGGAGCAAGAGCACGAGCGGATAGCGGGCCTTGTCTTTGCGTTTCGCGTATCCACTCGGCAACTGCAACGCGAAGGGTTGGTCACTGCCGTCGAGCTCGGAGTGCAGCGCTAGAGAGTGCAGGCCCTCGGTTTCCAGGGGATCCACGCCGTCACCGAGGTCATCTAGCAAGCTCTCCAGATCGCGCTTTGCTTGAGCGGTCCCGCGCGTGTCTCCGGCGGCGATCTGACGCTGCAGGGTCAGCGCGGCACGGCGCAAGCTCGCCGCAATCACGTCACGATCGACGAGCTTCGGGGTCGATGCATCGGGAGAGTCTCCCGATCTTGGCCCGGCGCTGAGGCGTCGCGCCTGCTCCAGCGCAGCGCCCACGGCTTGGGGTAGGGCGGGGTCTAGCTTTAGCTCAAGTTTCTTGGCGGTGAAGGGCAGCTTGAGATCGACTTGTAAGTTCCCCGCGCTGCCCGAGGCAGGCGGGGGTAGCTGGACGCGGTAGTCACGGATCCCTCGAGTCCCGCAGCTGGGTTGCCCAACGGACAGCTGTGTCGACGCGCTCTTCCCGTCGGAAGTGGATTGGGTCAGCTGGACCTGCGGTGCTGCTGCGCTCCCGCGCAGGAGGTCTTCGGGAAAACCGCGGGGAAAATCCAAGCGGAGCGTCGGGCCGTAGCCAGCGTCACGGAGGTTTGCGTCCAGGCTCAGCCTGAGCAGTTGCCTGCCGAGGTTCGCGCTGTCGTTCTCGTCGGTGTCGGGTAAGGCGAACCTCAGTCCAACGGGGGGTAGCCCATCTGCCTGCGCGACGACGCGAGCCCAAAAGCCCCAGTGCGGAAGTGAACTCTCGAGCCAGAGCACCAAGCGATGGCGTCCGGGATCGAGGTGCATGGGGATGGGGACGAAAGCCCCGGCCCGCAGCGCGGGTCGGGAGCGCTCGTGGATCCGCTCACCATCGAGCCACACACTCACACCGCCATCGACACCCAGCAGCAAGTAGGCATCGCTAGCCTCTTCGACGGAGAGCCAGCCCCCGAGGGCGGCGAAGTTGCCCTTGCCTGGGATTGACTTGGCGATGTCGAGGGTGTCGTCGTACGCGACCGTTCGCCAGCGCGCGCTCTGACCTTTGCTGAGTTCCCCAGTTTCCTTGGGGAAAAACGATTTCGGGTCGAGCCGCTTGGCGCTCCCTGCGGGGACTGGACCCGCGAGCAGCCAAGCCCCAAGCGAGCCGTCTGCCGCGGGGCACAGGCGCACCTCCGCGCTGGCTGATCTGGAGTAGCCCCCAATCAGCGCTACGCAAAGCGCAGCCACACCAAGCGAGCGTCGAGTCAGCCAACGTTGAGGCAGCCACAGGGCGGCGTCGCGCACAGCGACGCCGACGCGTGGCAGCCGCCCGTGACTACGTTCGACCGTGGACCAGCGTTCGCAGCTGGTCGCGGAACATGATGTAGACCTTGCCCTCGTCATCGACCTCGACGACGTAACCTTCGCCGAACTTGCGGTGAAGGACTAGCTCGCCCTCAACGAAGGTCATGTCGATGGCGTAGCGGCGGAACGCCGTCTCCGCGGCACCTGCGACCTTCTGTTCCCAGTCCTTGATACGCTCTGCCTCCGCCTTACCAGCGGCGGTTTCACGCTTCGGCTTGGGACCGTCGGACGCCTTCGACGCGCGCTTGACCGCGGTCTTTCCGGCGCTCTTCGGTGCGCGGTAGTTGTGGGTGGAGTCACACGTCTGGCAAACGACGCGCTTCGGGACTCCTTCGACCAGGGCGACGATGCGATGCCCTAGGTCCATCTTGCACTTCGTACACCAGGCATCGATTTCGCTGCCGGCTGTCAACGCTTTCACGACTCGTCTTCGTCCTCTTCGTTGGTGGCGTCGCGCTTGACGCGCATGCTCGCCTTCACATCGGGCTTAGGGGCGCCCGATTTAGCGTCGTTTGGGATAAAGCGCACCTCTGTTTTGATCTCGAACGACAATGTCGTGAGCACTTTGGCGATCTCGTCGGAGATGTTCGTGTGCTCGAGGAAGTCGCGGATCTCCCTGGCGGTGACGCGATAGAGACCGTTCTTGGTCTCGTCAATCTGCGCGAGGATGAGGTTCAGCGCTTCTTTTGGCAGACGTAGCTCGCTGACCAGTTGACGTACGTTACCGTCGCTGATGCGCTCGTAGCCTTCGCTGACCTTCTCGTAGCCCGTCTCGATGACGCGTTTGATGATCTCCGGCACGATGCGCTCGAGGCGACGCCGTTCGCGCTCACGCTCACGCTCGCGCTCACTGACTTCCTCTTCGCCCGACTCCGGAGGCTCGCTGGTCACCGGCTCCGACTACCCTGCCGCATCGCGTCAGTCAAATGCCTAAAGCCGGTTGGTGCATTCGCCTGCTAATGCGTGACGGGTGCGGTGGCTCGGGTGCATCACTTGGCTGTTGCTGTGCGCTTGCTCACGGGAGGAGCGCGCTGCGGTGGATGCGGGGGAGGACGCCCGATTGGCACCTAGCGCGCCTCCCCCCCAAACCCCAAGCCCGCCTTCCACGCCCTCGCTGGCTTCAGCGCTGCCGCCGCCGATTGGCGATCCAGTCGACGCGCAGAATCCCTGGGAGCGCTGTCGTACCGGGTACGCGCCACTCGGTGACCCAAAGCGTGACGTGCTGCAGCTGGGGCTGATGTGCGGTCCGTCCACCGGAATGCGCGTCTTCGATGAGCGCGTGGAAGGGGTCGCGCCCGGCGAACAGACGAAGCAGCTCGAGGGCAAGACGGGGGAGTGCTTTCGCGTGGTGTTTGCGGCGGAGCGCGGCGTCGACGCGAAGCTGAGCTGGAGTAGTGCTGCAGCTCACATCGGGGAGGGCAGCGCCGCGCGCCTGATGAGTCGCCGCGGGCAAGCCCTGATTGCCCCGGGCGCTTCTGCGCTCTGTCTGAGCGCCCCTGGGGTTTTGGCTTTGAGGCTGGAGACTCGGGGCGGTGGGCGCTATGCGTATCAGATCCTCAAGCGTCGCTAGGCCTGCTTGACCCGCGCCGCTCGAGTAGGCGAGACAATCTCCCCACTCGCACCCCCAGCACACTCGATGGCTCACGGCCTTCCCGCCGCGAGCTGCTTGCCTCAAGAGTCACTCATCATGAATCAGAGCACGTATCGCGAGCGCCGTCGGCGCGTCCTCGAAGCCATCAGCCCCGGAGTGTTGGTGTTGCCGTCTGCGCCAGTTGCCATCCGCAACAACGACGTCGAGCACGAGTACCGTCAAGACTCTGATTTCTTCTACTTGTCGGGCTTCGACGAGCAGGAGAGCGTGCTGGTGCTGAGCAGTGAGCGCGAGCAGCCGTACCACCTTTTCGTGCGGAAACGGGACCCCGAGCGCGAGGTGTGGGACGGACCGCGCGCGGGCGTTGACGGTGCCAAGGCGGATTTTGGCGCTGATCAAGCCTATGAGATCAGCACGCTCGAGGCCGAGCTGCCGAAGCTGCTCGAGACCGAGCGGGTATACTACGCCTTCGGTCGTGACCCGGCGTTCGACCGTGTCATGTTCGCGGCCATTGCGAGCGTGAAAGCGCGGGCGAAGCTCGGCGTGCGTTATCCGGTGGAGCTCATCGATCCGAGCAAGGTGCTGCACAAGATGCGGCTCCTCAAGTCCGGTGAAGAACTAACGCTGATGACCAAGGCCCTCGACATCACTCGGGAGGCTCACGTCGCCGCGATGGCTGCGGCTGAACCCGGCAAGTTCGAGTACGAGGTGGAGTCGGTGCTGAACGGCGTCTTCCGGCGGCGTGGTTCGGAGCGGCCCGCGTATGGCTCGATCGTCGGCTCCGGTCCCAACGCCACGGTGCTGCACTACCGCAAGAACGATCGCCAGATGCAGGAGGGCGATCTGCTGTTGATCGACGCTGGCTGCGAGTACGGCTACTACGCGAGCGACATCACGCGCACCTTCCCCGTGAGCGGCACCTTTACTCCGGCGCAACGCAAGATCTACGAGCTGGTGCTCGAGGCCCAGTTCGCCAGTATCCGCGCGACTCGCCCGGGAGCGACCCTCGACGACGTGCACAAGGCGAGCGTCGAAGTGCTGGCGCGCGGCATGGTGGAGCTCGGCTTCATCGAGGGCCCGGTGAGCGACGCCATCAAGGACCTGCGCTACCGCAAGTACTACATGCACAAGACCAGCCACTACCTCGGCATGGACGTGCATGACGTGGGCCCGTACTTCGAGAACGGCAAGCCGCGTCCCCTGCAAGCGGGGAGTGTGATCACGGTTGAACCTGGTATGTATATCCCCGCGGATGCAGATGTCCCCGAGGAGTACCGCGGCATCGGCGTGCGAATCGAGGACGACGTGCTCGTCACGGACAAAGGTCAGCGCGTGCTCAGTGCAGGCATCCCAAAGACGGTTGACGAGGTCGAAGCCGCGTGTCGCGGCGAGCTCACGTGAGCATCGCCGCCGCTTTGGGTGCCAAGCGCCGGAGCGGGAGGGGGATTGGGTTAGGTGCGCTGTCATGCGCCGCGCTGTCGCTGCTGTCGTCCAGCCGGGCGAGCGCCGCTGAAGAGCCTGCCCCGGTCGAGCGCGACAGTCCCACCGTTTCCCAGCCTGCCCCGGAGGCCGGGGCATCGCCCAATGCGCCTGACCCAGCCGTGCGCGATACCGGCGAGCGCTTCGAGCTGCTCGCGGAGCGCGGCTTGTTCTTGCATACGTATGCAGGGTTCGCCGTTGGTGACGGCATTCGCTTGAACAACCCTTACCGCTTGCCGGAGCCCCTCGGGGACTCTCCTGAGAGTCTCTCCCGTTCGGCCGTTTATGGTGACTTGGCTGTTGGGCTACTGATTGGCCGCGCGCTCGGGTGGCAACACGGTGCCCAGGTCGATCTCGCCTTCGCGCTGGAGGGGATCCCACAAGAGGTGCTGACGCCGAGCTACCTCCTGCATCGCCACTTCTCGTCGCGTTGGTCGGCTTACGCGCGGCTCGGTTTTCCCGTGGTGCTCGAGCCGGATTTGAACGTGGGCGTGGAGGCTGGCTTGGGTGGTCTCTTCGCCATCACCGGTGGTGTGCAAGCGAGCCTGGAGCTGATCTACTCTCAGTTTTATGGCGCTGCGACGCAGGAGGTGAGTATTACGGTGATACCCATCGTCTCCGCTCAGCTCGGTGTGCGCGTCGCCTATGAGGTGCTGCAGTGACAGGTCAAGCGAGGCGGTTCGAGCGCGCAGTGAGGCGCGGACCAGTTCCGTGGGGAATGGTTGCTATCGGCCTCATGCTCGCACCTTTTTTGCTCGCGCCTACGCCAGGCGACGTGGGGGGCTGCGGGCAGGAGCCGACCGAGCTCGATGCGCCGATCTTCTTTGCCAGTAAGGACCTGCTGTTCTGCCAGGCGTGCCAAGAGTGCGGATACGATACCCAAACATGTCGCGACGCCTGCGCCGCGCCTGATACTCGATCCTCGTCGTTTCCCGACGGTTGCGTGCCCCTGGTTCACGACGGAGAGGTCTGCCTGAGAGCGCTACGTCACGCGAGCTGCGATGACTACGCTGGCTATGTTGATGACGCAGCGCCGAGCGTGCCGGGCGAGTGCAACTTCTGTCCTTCGAGGGAGCGGTGAGGCGCAGCTTGCCCCAAGCGGCGCTGCTGGCAGCGCTGCTGGCCGCCCCTGGCTGCGGCGGCGTCTGGCAGCAAGTCAGCGCAAGCCCCGACGAGTTCGAGCGCTATCGCGTCGCGAAGAGCGCCCCGGAGGTTGGTGAGCGGCTCCAGGCCGCATCGGACTACCTCAAGGTATATCCGCAGGGTAACTACGCTGACGAGCTGCGTGCGTGGTTCGCCAAGATGGAGCCAAGCTACTATGCGCGCCTGAAGACGCGCAGCTCCGGGCTCCGGGCCTACCTGGAGCGGCTGCCAGATGGACCTCACGCCAATGCGGCACGCGAGAAGCTAGCGGAGCTCGAAATGGTGCGCGGCTTCGCCTTGCAGCACTCCCGTGAGCTGACTCAAGAAGCCCAAGACCTCGAGGCCAAGCTCGCCGGTGCAGAGCGCCTGCGGGATGCGTTGGTCGCCGAGTACGCGACCTGGGTGCGAGAGCTCGCGGCGATCGATACCTACGACGCCCCGACGAGCGAGCTCCACGCGGAGTTCATCCGCCACTGGCGGGTGGACTCTCCCCCCGCCAAGTGTCGTGGTGACGCATGTGCCAAATTGGTCTCGTTGCCCTACGCCATCCCCGCCGGCGGCAAGCTGCGAGCTCGGCGCGCGATCTTTGACGTGCGCTTGCAGCTCAAACGAGGCCGCGTGCAGCGAGCGTGGATCACTGGACCCGACCTTTTCGATCGCCTGAGCGAAGCCCTCAGCTTGAGTGCCGTGCGTCCGAACGATCCGCTGGCTCACGCCGAGGCCATTGCGCGCGCCGTTCAGTTGACCGAACAGATGCTCGAGCACGCTTTCCCGATGCAGCAGTGCTCTCAGGTGGCGGTCAGTCCGGTCGTCGTCAACCGCCAGTGCCAGGGAAGGAAAGTGCGGGTGATTGCTGCCGTCGAGCCGGGTGAAGAGGATCAGATCATCTTCGAGCCGATTTGGGCGAGGCTAGAGCCTGCACCGAAGCCGGAAACCGTCAAACCGAAGGCACCTACGCCGCGTCCGAAGGACGCGCCTCCGGAATTCCAGCCCTGAGGTCTTGGTTACGGCGGCACGCACGGTTGCGGGAGGCTCCCTGTGGGGGCTATAGCCTGCGCGCAGACGAAACCGTGAGCTACTTCCTGAGCCCTTCATGACCTTCGACCCGCAGATCCCCTTCGTTCAGCCATCGGACATCACGCTGCTGAGTCGCGACGCCATCGGGCACGGCTTTCCTCCGGCGGATTTGTCCATCAAGCCGTTTGGCACCTTGGTGGCGACTGGCGTGGCTCTGGGAACGTATCTGGCGGTACGTCAGGCGCGCAAGCTGGGCTTTGGCGAGCGTGCGTTCATGTCCTTCTCGTTCTGGGTGCTCGCAGTTGGCTTTTTTGGGGGGCACTTCTTCGACACGCTCTTTTACTATCCGGAGCGCGTCGCCGAAAACCCGTTCCAGCTCTTTGCCGTGTGGAATGGGCTCTCGAGCTTTGGCGGGTTCATGGGCGCCGTCATCGGCGCCTTCGCCTGGCAGTGGCGATACAAGAAACCGATGTTGCCGTACGGAGACATCGTGTGTAGCTCATTCCCCATCGGGTGGACGTTCGGGCGCATGGGGTGTTCGGTCGCTCACGACCACCCAGGGCTCTTGTCCAATGCATGGTACGCGGTGCAGTACCCCGGCGGCGGTCGTCTTGACTTGGGGCTGATCGAGATGGTCCTGACCATCCCGCTCGCCGCGGCGTTCCTCTACTGGCGACGCAAGCCGCACCCGTGGGGCTTCTACTTGAGCCGGTTCGCGCTGCTCTACGCGCCTGTGCGCTTCTTTCTCGACTTCTTGCGGGCGCGCGACCTGGCCATCAGCGATAACCGCTACGGTGGGCTGACTCCTGCGCAATGGCTCGCGATCGTGTTGTTTGGAGCCGGGGCCTGGGTCGCCTTCAAGTTCAAGGACCGCGAGCCTGAGGACCCGCCCAAGCCTCCACGGGAGCTTAGGAACCTGCCAACGAAGCGCCGAGCGCGCGCTTGAGTCCTACACGATGAGCTGAAGGGCGCCCGCCGCAAGTTCCACGCGGATCGGCAGTTTGCCTGGCGTCTCCCCGTCGTTGTCGATCAACACCTCGTCGCCCGTGTCGAGCGGCTTGGCTTCGATGCGTCGGCCGCGGCAGCTGAGCACCTGGTGTTCACCCACGTGGGTCCCCTTGTAGACCTTCGGGGTCATCGCCAGGCTGCGTGTGGCGCTGATGTCGCCGAGGGCCACGATGTCGAACACGCCGTCACTCGGGTCGGCCTGGGGCGCGATGTGCATGCCGCCGCCGAAGTATTGACCGTTGGCAACGGCAACATTGAGGATCGGGCCGACTAGCCACGGCTCCCCATCGACACTCACCTCCACGGCGGTGTTGCGGTAGCTGAGCAAAGCGCGGAACGTCCCGAGGAAGAAAGCCGCCTTGCCACCGAGCCACTTGGGGCCCGAGTTGACCAACCGGTCCGTTAGGCCGCCAATACCGAAGCTCATGATGTTGAGGAAGGCGCGTGTCACCTCCTCACCGCCATCCTGACAGTGCAAGACACCCAGATCGATGCGTTGGGTCTTGCCCCGCTGCAGGCGCCGCGCTGCGTCTTCGATGGATTCGTCGAAGCCGAAGCTCTTACGGAAATCACCGCCTGTTCCCGCGGGGATCAACGAAAGGCGAGGACCGGGGAGCGGCTGACCTTGAAGATCGAGGTAGCCTTGGCTCACTTCGTTCAGCGTGCCATCGCCACCCACGACCGCGACGGTTTCCACCCCGGCGCGCCTCGCATCGTTGAGCAGCTCCGTCGCGTGGCCGGGACCCTGCGTCTCGCGGATTTCGAACTCGACCCCAGCGTCCTTGAGTGCGCGGCGGATTTCCGGGAGTTTCGCGGCGGCGCGACCGCTGCCGGCTTTGGGATTGACGATGACGTGGGTGCTCATGGCCTGGCGCTCATCTGAGCATGGCTGGGCCGTGCTTTGCACCCTCCGTGGTGGCGTTGGGGCATTCCTACGACCGCCAAGGCGAACAGCTGATGCCCCGCTGAATCGCACGATGGCGAGTTTGCGCCACCTTGACGGCTTGTCAGCGCCCGGTATCGTAATCTCTCTCCACAGCCGACCGGCGGACTGCCACTACGAGGGGAAGAAGTTACTACCCATGGAAACTGACGACGGTCGCAAGCTCTTCGTCGGGGGCTTGCCCGATGTCATCAGCGAAGACGTGCTCCGACAGCTATTCGAAGCAACCGGAGGCAGCGTCGTTGACATCAGTTTGCCGCGAGACCGCAACACCGGGCGTCCTCGAGGCTTCGCATTCGTAACCATGAGCAGCGCAGCGGAGGCGGAAGCCGCGCGGCGTTCACTCGATCGCTCGAGCCAAGCGGGTCGCACGATTTCCGTGCGCGAGTTCCACTCGGAGCCGCGGCAAGGTGGTGGCGGCGGTGCGGGCGGGGAGCGGCACGACCGTGGTGACCGTGGTGACCGTGGTGACCGTCCCCCGCGTCGGGACCGCCCCGAAGGCGGACGCGGTGGGCCTCCCCCCGATCGCAATAACGACAAGACTCTGTACGTCAGCAACCTGCCCTATGACGCGACTCGTGAAGAGCTGGAGGGGGTGTTCAGCGAAGGCAACGCGGGCAACGTTGCGCGCATCCATTTGCCAACCACACCGGAAGGCCGGGGGCGTGGCTTTGGATTCGTGACCATGGACACCACCGAGGCGGCGGAGCAGGCGGTCGTGCTGATGCGGGATGCCGCGCTTCGAGGCCGGAAGCTTCACATGTCGATCGCGCATCCGCGTGGCGACCGTCCACCACGTCCGGCGGGCCCGGGTGGAGGTGACCGACCTGACCGCGGTGGGGACCGACCGCCGGTCGAGTACCGCGGCGGCGGTGGCGGTGGCGGCGGTGGCGGCGGTGGTGGGGACTTCGGTCCTCCACCAGGCCCGCGCTTTGAGGAGCCCTCCGACGGTGGAGCACCGCCCGCCGATCGCTTCGAGAGTTTCCGTGGCGGAGGCGAAGATCGTCGTCGGAAAGAACGCGAGAAGAAGGCGAAAGAAAAGAAGCGACCGAAGCGCGGCGCTCGAGGCGACCAAGACGGCCGGGACAACCCGAGCCGTTGGGACCGCGACAGCTGGGACGACGACTAGCCGCCCAGCGCCATCGGACCAAGCCGCATCCACAGCGCCGATTCTCAGGCCTTGGGGCTCGCGAGGGGTATGAGGCCGTTGGAGAGGCGCGCGATTTCAATGACTTGCGCTGCCTAGCTAGCGCTGTGGCTGCGCTTTCACGCCACCACTGGAAGCTCTAGCAACGGCTAAGGAACGTAGGCTAAGCTCCAAGAATCAATGGCCAATTCTGAGGGCCGCTGAGGGGAGGCAAGCTTCAGGCGTGGTCACCAGCCGGGGGTGAAAAATCAGGGTTCTACTAGTCACGGTGCATGGCTCATGACGGGGTGAGCGTTGCTGGCAGGACGCCTGATTGCACGCTCCCCAAAGTGCGTGCTAGGTACGCCGCTCCCTGGCCGGGGAAGCCCGATTTGCGGCGTGGCCGAGCGCACACTTCAATCCAACTTCTCTCAGCCTGAGCCGAACCCCTTACGGCACTTAGAACTCGCGCCGACCTGGCGCACCCAAAGCACCTTCACGCCCCTGGGCGTGTGTCTAACGTCTCGTTTCTCATTCGCTCTCCCTTGGAGAGGAATGCTCTGGCTCGCACGGCCACCACCCCTGGTGGCCTTTCTCGCCCCACCTCACGGTGGCGCACCTTCTGGACTCGTCGATGATTTTCGACTGGCTATACGGCCTGTTCTCGAATGACCTCGCCATCGATCTCGGTACGGCGACGACCCTGATCTATGTGAAGGGCAAAGGGATCGTCTCGTGCGAGCCGTCCGTCGTGGCGGTGCAACGCGATGCGCGCGGCAGCAAGAAGGTGTTGGCGGTCGGCCGCGAGGCCAAGGAGATGCTCGGCCGCACACCCGGCAACATCCAGGCGATCCGTCCGCTACGCGACGGCGTGATTGCAGACTTCGAGATCACCGAAGCCATGCTGCGCTACTTCATCAGCCGAGCGCACAATCAGCGCACGCTGGTGAAGCCCCGCATCATCATCTGCGTTCCGTTCGGCATAACCGAGGTGGAGAAGCGCGCGGTGAAGGAGAGCGCGGAGAGCGCTGGAGCGCGCGAGGTGTACCTGATCGAAGAGCCCATGGCGGCAGCGATCGGCGCGGGGCTCCCCATCACTGAGCCGAGCGGAAACATGGTCGTCGACATCGGTGGTGGGACGACAGAGGTTGCGGTGATTTCCCTCGCCGGCATCGTCTACTCCCAGAGCGTGCGCGTGGGTGGCGACAAGATGGACGAGGCCATCGTTGCCTACATGAAGCGCAAGTACAACTTGGCGATCGGCGAGCAAACCGCCGAGCGCATCAAGATGACCATCGGCAACGCGTACTCGCTCGAGCAGCAGATCACGATGGAGGTCAAGGGCCGCGACATGGTTGCGGGTATTCCCAAGACCATCCTGGTCAACAGCGACGAGGTTCGTGAGGCCATGAGCGAGCCGATCAACGCCATCGTCGAGGCGGTCCTCCTCGCGCTCGAGCGCACGCCTCCGGAGCTCGCGGCAGACATCGTCGACAAGGGCGTCGTGCTCACCGGTGGTGGCGCGTTGCTTAAGAACATCGATGTGCTGTTGCGCGAAGAGACCGGTCTTCCGGTGATGGTGAGCGACGACCCCGTGAGCGCAGTCGTGTTGGGTTCTGGCAAGACGCTCGACCACATCGAGCTCTTGAAAGAGGTCACCATCGGCTGAGGCTCCGTTCAGGGGCTGGCTGGTCGAGGGAAGCGAATGTCGCGCGGTGCTAGCTCGAGTGGCAACGTCGTTATCCAGGTTCCTGCTGGGGCGGGGCGGCGAGGCTGAACCATGGGTTCTTGGAAGCGATACCGCGACACCATCTTGGTCGTGCTGCTGCTCGCGCTGCCGTTCTTCGTGCTGCGCACCCGCATCCGCAAGCCCGAGAACATGAGCGTCGTCGACCGCGCGATCGTGCGCATCACGACGCCGATTCAGTATGCCTCCGCTGCGATCGCGCGTGGCGTCTCGCGCCTCGTGGGCGACTATGTCTACCTCGTAGACGTCAAATCCGACAACGACAAGCTCGCCTTCGAAAACGCTCGCCTGCGCGATGAGGTGCGCCAGCTCGAGAACCAACGGTCAGAGAACCGTCGGCTCAAGCGCCTGCTTGGATTGCGAGACGAGATCCCCCAGGAAACGCTCAGTGCGTTGGTGATCGGCAAAGACACCACTGAGTATTTCCGCGTGGCGCACGTGACGCTGGATGCTCCAAGCACTGAGGTCCAGCAGAACATGCCCGTGGTGAGCGTCGACGGCGTCGTGGGTACGGTGCTACGGGGCGCGGGAGACTCCGTTGACGTGCGCCTGACTGTAGACAGCGGGTTCGGCGTCGACGTGGTCGTTGAACGCACCGGGGCACGCGGCTTCGTGCGAGGCGTGGGCGACCGCAATCGCTATGCGGTGAGCGTGGAGTACGTGAAACGCTCGGATGAAGTGGACGTGGGCGACCTGCTGCTGACCAGCGGTGTTGGCTGTCGTTTCCCCAAGGGAATCCCCGTTGCGCGCGTGACCAAGGTCGAGAAGCGTGACTTCGGCATCTACCAGACGGTCCAGGCGGAGCCGACGGTTGACTACTCACGGCTCGAAGAAGTGCTGATCGTGCTCAGCGACACCGAGCGTTGCTCTCCCGCTGACGGCGCTAAGCCGAAGGCTCCGTGAGCGATGCGTACGTTTGGCCTGATCGGGATGGGGATCCTGTTGACGCTCATACAGGGCAACCTGTATCGGCTGTTCGGGCCGCTAAATAGCCTGCTTTCGTCGCTGCTTGGCGTGGGTGAGATCAACGGCACACCGAGCCTAGTGTTGCCTTTGGTGATCTATCTCGGAGTTCACGAACTCTCGATGCCCCGTGGAGCGTTGATCGCCTTCGTGCTCGGGTACCTGATCGACGTGTTCTCCGGTGCCCCGCTCGGTCTGTTCGCTTTCGTGCTGGTGGCCGTGTGGTGGCTTTCGCGCATCGCAGGGGTCAGGCTTACGGCCCAAACGAAGCTCACCCAGATGTCTCTCGCCTTCTTCTTCGCGCTGATCGAAGCCGGCATCGTGCTGATGCTGCTGGCGATCTTCGGCGCCGATGCCCATCGGCCAGTGGAGCTCGTCGGGATCGCGGTGCCTCACGCGTTGGCGACGGCGCTGTTTGCACCGTTCGTGTTCGCGCTCGCGCAGCGCATCCATGGTGGGGCTGCGGGCGGAGCGACCGGGAGCGCGGCGCCGTGACGATCCTCGTTCAGCGCTCGGATGTCGGTGAGTTTCGCCGCCGCTACAGCTGGATGGTGTTGGCGGTGCTGCTCACGTTCGGTGTGCTGATCGGCCGCCTCGTGCAGCTGCAGCTCGTGGAGCACGACCTTCATCACGCCCAGGCCCTCCGCAACATCATTCGTGAACGTACGCTGGCGACCAGTCGCGGAGTGATCCGCGACTCCCAGGGCCACGTTCTCGCGGGGAACCGACCGTCGTACAACGTGTACGTCGTGCCCTCCATCATCGACATGGAGAAGACCTGGCCGCGCGTCGTCGAGCTGATGGGGATCGAAGAGGGCGAAGAGAAGGAGATGCGCGAGCGCATCTTGAGCTTGGCCAACGGTTCTCGCCGCGATCAGCAGACGCTCCTCAAGGTCGACGTGGATCGCGACGCGGTGGCTGCGCTCGAAACCCACGAGCGCGATCTCAACGGCGTTGAAGTCGCTCCAGTCCCGGTTCGCTACTACCCCTACGGTGAGCTCGCCGCGCACATCCTCGGCTACATGCGCGAAGTGGATCCGGACACGTTGGCTCGCCTCGACGGCCGGGGTTACCGCGCTGGGGATCGCCTCGGCGCGGTGGGTGTCGAGCGCCGCTGGGAGAGCTACCTGATCGGTCAGCGTGGGTGGAAGAAGGTCCTCGGCGGGCGCCGCGCCAAACAGAACCGCGAGGACCTGGAGGACCAGTACCTGGACGAGCCACGGCGCTTGGATCCGGTGCCGGGTCGCGACATCTCCCTCACCCTCGACATCGAGCTGATGCAGTCCGTCGAGCGGGCCATGCGCGGCCAAGTCGCGGGCTCAGTCGCTGTGATCGATGTGCGGACGGGGCGTATCCTCGCGGCACTATCCAAGCCTAGCTACGACCCGAACGTCGTCAGTGGGTCCAACGGCAAGAAGGCAGTGCGCGATGCATTCCGCAAGCTCTACTCCGACCCGTTGAAGCCCACCTTGGACAAGACCGTCTCTGCGGCGTATCCCCCGGGATCCACCTTCAAGCCGTTCGCGGCGCTGGCGGGTCTAGCGGATCACATCATCACCCCGCGCAGCGTCGTGGACTGCCGCGGCGGCTACGAATACGGCCGTCGCTACTTCCGCTGCACGGGCATCCACCGCAACGTGCGCCTCCACGAGGCCATCGTTCGCTCCTGCAACACGTACTTTTACGCGCTGGGCGAGGGGATCCACATCGATCGCTTGAGCGCGATGGGCATGGATTTCGGCTTCGGTGTGAAGACCGGCATCGGCATCAACCCCGAGGCGCGCGGGCGCATGCCGACGCGCGCTTGGTACACCCGGCGTTATCGTGGGGCGTTCCGCGGTGGTTTTACTCTGCTCAGCGCCATCGGGCAGGGCGCGTCGACGGTGAGTGTGCTGCAACTCACGTTGGGCTACGCGGCACTGGCCAACGGGGGCACCCTCTACCAGCCCCAGGTCGTGCGCAGCATCGAGACCAGCGACGGCACGATCGTGCAGGAGTTTCCGCCGCGCGTGCGGCGCTTGGTCGAGGTCGATCCCGAGAACCTGTCGCTGGTCAAATCGGGCCTGGTGGGCGTCGTCAATGAACGCGAAGGCACCGCGCACAAGGCGGCAATTCCGGGCGTCGACATGGCAGGCAAGACCGGCACGGCGCAGGTCAGTCGGCGCACACCGAAGGACGTGGATCCCCACAAGGTCTGGTACTTCAACCGTGACCACGCGTGGTTTGCTGGCTACGCGCCTTCCCACTCACCAGAGATCGCGATCGTGGTCTTGGTGGAGCACGGCGGCGCTGGCGGTAAGGCCGCGGTGCCGGTTGCGATGCAGGTCGTGCGAGACTGGCAGAAGCTGCGAGAGAAGCGCCTGAGCGAGCGCTCGACCGCGAAGCGGGACCGAGGTGTTCCGTGAGGCAATGGCTGGCTGAGCACCGCTCAGACTCGGAGGGCCATGCTGCGCACTGATCGGGTCAGTGGCCGTGAGCACTTCGACTGGCCGCTGTTCTTGGTTACAGCTGCAATCGGGGTGATTGGCGTCGTCAACCTGTACAGCGCCACGAGCGTGTACCTCGACGTCTCCTCGAAGAAGTCCCTCGCTGACATCTACGTCTCCCAGGTCTACTGGCTGGTGGTTGGCGTGTTGCTCGCGATCTTGGTCGCGGCAATCGACTATCGGCACTTCGAGCGCTTCGCCTACTTCTTGTACGGCGGGGGCATCGTCACCCTGGTTCTGCTCTTCGTATTCGGAACGGGTATTCGTGGTTCCATCCGCTGGTTTCAGATCGGATCGTTCACGTTTCAGCCGTCGGAGTTCATGAAGATCCTCGTGGTGCTCGCTCTGGCGCGCGCGGTGCACGACGATCCGAAGACAGAGCCGAGAAGCCTATTCGATCTCTGGCTACCCGGGCTGCTGACGGCAGTGCCGTTCATCCTGGTCATGAAGCAGCCCGACCTCGGGACCTCGCTCGTCTACGTGCTCACGGCGTTCTCCATCCTCGCGATGACGAAGATCCGTCGCAGCAGCGTCGCGGTGATGGGCTTCGGTGTGCTGGGGTTCGCCGTGGTCGCCTGGAACTTCCTGATGCACGACTACCAGAAGGGTCGTGTGACGGCGTTCTTGGACCCCGAGAAGGACAAGACCGGCACGGGCTGGCACGCGTTCCAGTCAAAGACCGCAATCGGCAATGGGGGC